>NZ_CBFFRJ010000058.1:0-30568 GCF_965644225.1 Phytobacter sp. V91
TACAGCTCAGCTAAGGTAAGGCTAATACAGATAAGGACTCCACTGAACCCCACCGATTAAATCGCACCTTCCTTAGCATGTGCGAGTGTCGGTAAGAGCACCAGCAATGGCAATATCTTTCTCATTGTAATAACCTCAACGCAATCGGAATTAATACCCGGCATACTTCAGGTTGCAGGTGTGTTGGCTGTATTCGTTCACCCCGGTCACTTACTACAGTAAGCTCACGGGAATTCTCTCACTTGCCGCCGTCCTGCAACTCGAATTATTTAGGGTATCTGTTTTTTATTTATGTAACAGCTTAAAATCAAAATAACTTAAATCGGGAATGGTGATATCTGCCAGAGTTAAAATATTGCTATCACCAATGCCTACAGTGTGCATATTTGCTTGTTGCGCGGCCTGAATACCGGCAATGGAATCTTCGAATACCGTACACTCCTCATTTTTTAATCCCAGGGTCCTGCTGGCTAATTGAAATACCTGCGGATCGGGTTTGGCTTTCGTTACATCATTACCGTCAACAATAATGTCAAAGTAATGCAGGATCTGGGTTTGCTCCAGAATGTATCTGGCATTCTTACTTGCAGAACCCAGAGCGATATAAATGCCATGGCGTTTACAGGCTGACAAAATGTCAATTGTTCCCGGTAATAACTCACTGGCATTGATAGAGGCAATAAACTGCAAATACAGCCGGTTTTTCTCGTTGAGAATTTCACTGACGTCATAATCATCAACAGCGCGACCGTTGTGCCCGACAATAATTTCAAAAGAGCGTCGTCTGCTGACGCCCTTAAGTTTTTCGTTCAGGGCTGCGTCAAAGCCTAAGCCGTACTTGTCTGCAACCGCTGACCAGGACTGAAAATGGTATTTAGCGGTATCGACCAGCACGCCGTCGAGATCGAAAATAAACGCGCTCATCGCCAGCTACTCCGCAGCGGCTGGCCCATCAGAGCATCCACCGGGCTTGTTCCGGTAAACGGCGATGCGCCCAGAATTTTGCTGATGGTTGCCGCAATGGTGGCCGGGCTGGCGGTCCAGGCGTTGATATAGGTCGGGATCTTTGGCACATCAAACAGGTGATACGGGTTGCCGAAGGAGATAAACAGGGTCGGCAGTTCGCAGCTGAACCACGGCGCATCAATGCCCATCGGCCGCGTCCAGTTAATGCGCAGCGAGGTCTTATTACTGGCCGGTTTGATATTTGCCAGGTACAGCGCCAGATCGTATTTCTCCACCATCTGAGCAATGGAAAGCTTCATATCACGCATGGTGAAGCGGGAAGGATCAAAGAGATCGACCACGAAACCCTGCGCCTGCAACTGCTCTATTGCGCTGGCAAAGACATTGGTTTTATTACCAAAGAAGTCGCCATCATCGGTGAGAGTAAAAAGCATAATGCGCCGGTGCTTAAGCGGATCCAGAGGTAAGAGTCCGGCTTCATCCTTCACCAGGGTCACGGACTGCTGCGCGCAGGTAGCAGCCAGCGCGTGATGGGCGCTGGCGCCGACAACGTCTAAGGCGGCAGGCTCAGGCACGCGTTGTGACGCAGGCAGCGTATGGAGTCGCAGGCTGGCTTTCATCGCCAGGGTGCGGGTGACGGCTTCATCGACGCGGGCCAGAGACAGTGCGCCCGCTTCGATACCCTGGCGCATAAAGTTGAAATCTTCCGCAAGATCTTTATTAAACAGGAAGATATCGCAGCCTGCGGCAATGGCGGCAGGGACCGCTTTGGCTCTTGGCATGATGCTGGTGAAGCCAACCATCGCCGTGGCGTCGGTGACTACTAAACCGTTAAAGCCGAGCTTTTCCCGCAGCAATTTTTGCAGCAGCGCGCCCGATAAGCTGGCGGGGAGGCTGGGATCGGCCTGCCAGAGCTGGCTGTAGGCGGGCAGAGTAATATGGCCTGCCATAATGGCGAGGGTTCCGGCCTTAATCACCGCCTGCCAGACTTTGCCGTAGCTGTTATCCCACTCCTCGATGGAGAGCGTGTTGGCGGTCGTGACGATATGCTGGTGCTGGCAGGCGTGACCGATAAAATCGCCAAACGCTTTGGCTTTGAGGCGCCCAGCCTCCAGCGCGCGCTGGAAGGCACAACCGCCAGTGACACCATTATTCTGCTCGACCATCGCCCTGATACCGCAGTGCACAATGCGCAGTATGGCGTCAAACTCCAGCTCTCCGGACACACCCATGGCGGCATGGTGCGCGGCCTGGATCAGGCGGTGAAACTGGCGAACGGCGGGTTCGTTTCTGGTCGCTATCAGGTCGGCAATATGACGTTGTATGTCAGTAATGGCGCAGGATTGTGGAATGGCTTCCCGCTGCGTCTTGGTCGCCCGTCTGAAATCACCCAGTTTATTCTGCACGTGGATAAGCCAGAAAAGGTTGAGTAATCTTCAACGATCTATGGCGTGATACTCATCAAATAGCCGTCATTCCCCTCCTACAATGAGCACCATTCAACGTTAAAACAGCCCGGCGCACGGGCTGTTTCTCTTATCTATAGCGGGTTATCTCATGAACACTTGCGTAAGGCACGGTGCTGTTACGCCATCAGAACGGCTGGTCACGCCTCCGGCAGGCCTGTTTGCCGCCATGTTAACCCTCGGGCTGGGCGGCTTTTTTATCGGTACCGGCGAATTCGCCTCCATGAGTCTGCTGCCCTCGCTGGCGGAAGGGACAGGGATTTCGGTGCCTCAGGCGGGGCGTTATATCAGCGCCTATGCCATTGGCGTGGTGGTCGGCGCGCCCTTGATAGCGGTAGTGGGCGCGCGCTGGCCGCGCAAAATGTTGCTCCTGAGTTTACTGCTGCTGGTGATGGCAGGTTATCTGGCAAGCGCCCTGGCGTGGAATGCCTCGTCGCTGCTGGTGGCGCGTTTTGTCTCTGGCCTGCCGCACGGGGCCTGGTATGGCGTGGGCGGGCTGGCTGCCTCGGCAATGGTGCCAGTCTCCAGGCGCACGCAGTATATCGGCTATGTGATGTTAGGGCTGGCGGCCGCAAACGTAGCCGGGGTTCCGGCGATGACCTGGCTTGGTCAGCATCTGGGCTGGCGGGCGGCATTTTTGTTTGTGGCGGCAGGCGTCATGCTGACGGCCATCATGCTTTTATTTTTTCTCCCGGCGACGCCTGCTGTCAGGAATGTCTCTTTGCTGCACGAGCTGAGCGCATTACGAAAACCTCAGGTCTGGCTGACCTTTGCCGTCGCCTCCGTTGGCTTTGGCGGGATGCTCGCGGTTTACACTTACATCACGCCAACCCTTATCCATGTCAGTCAATTTTCCCTCTCATCCGTACCGATGGTGCTGGTGGTCTGGGGCGTGGGGATGGTGTGCGGCAATATCGTCGGCGGCTGGCTGGCCGACCGGGCGCTGGTTCCGGCGATTGTCGCCATGCTCCTCTGGAATGTGCTCTGTCTGGTGCTGTTTTCTCTGGTGGCGCATATCCCGTGGGCCACGGTGCTGGTGCTATTTCTGCTCGGCAACGGTTTTGCTCTGGTTCCGGCGCTTCAGGCGAGGCTGATGGATGTCGCCAGTGACGCCCAGACCCTGGCTGCCTCACTCAATCACAGTGCATTTAACATTTCCAACGCCATCGGGGCGTCGCTCGGCGGGCTGGCGATTTCTGCCGGCGCTGGCTGGGCGGCGACAGGCTGGGTGGGCGCGCTGCTTGCCGCCGCTGGGCTGGGCATCATGTGTTTATCCATAAGCTATGCAAAGAGGAGTCAAAATGACGGATACCATCATCGTTAAAGGGCGTACCGCGGTGATTACCGGGGCGGCAAAAGGGTTAGGCGCGGCTGCAGCACGCCGACTGGCGCAGGAAGGCATGTCGCTGAGTCTGTTTGACCGCGATGAAGCCGCGCTCCGGGCTTTTGCCGCAACGCTTACGACCGATGTAGTGCTGACCATTGGCGATGTCACCCGTGAAGGGGATGCTCGCAGGTTGCTGGAGGCTACCCTGCAACGCTTTGGCGAGGTGGCTTTGCTGATCAATAACGCAGGAATAAGCCAGGGGGCTGGCCCGTGGGATGCTCCCAGTGCCTGGCTTACTCAACTGGAGGCCAATTTTTACTCCCTCGTTACGTTACAACATCTGTTCGTACCGGTGATGATCCGGCAGCATGCGCGTAGCGCAGTAGTCAACCTGGGATCAAAAGAGGGGATCACCACGCCACCGGGCAACGCGGCCTACAGTGTGGCGAAAGCGGGCGTTAAAGTGTTAACAGAGCAACTGGCGCATGAGCTGCGTAACCGGATTGGCGATAAAGTGATCGCCCACTTACTTGTTCCGGGCTACACCTGGACACCGATGAATTTCCCTGGCATGGACGAGGTTCATGGCGTGAAGCCCGCCGCGGCCTGGCATGCGGATCAGGTTATCGACTATTTCGTCAGCCACTTTCGCCAAGGGGATTTTTATATCCTCTGTCCGGACAACGAAGTGACGACGGAGATGGACCGTAAGCGAATTACCTAGGCGTATCAGGATATGCTGCAAAACCGCCCGGCGCTGTCACGCTGGCATCAGGAATGGAAAGACGAATTTGCGGCGTGGATGCAGAGCTGAGTCAGGAAAAGAAGCCGTAGCAGTCGCCGTGCAGGTAAAACACAAGTTCAATGCATCACCGCTGCTGAAGTCATTAAATATGTGTTCAAAGAATCACCATCATTGTACAATGATCGGTACATGTGAGGAGATTCAAATGCGTACAATCAGTTATAGCGAAGCACGACAAAATCTGTCTGCGACGATGATGAAAACGGTTGAGGATCGCGCCCCGGTGTTGATTACTCGCCAGAATGGTGAAGCCTGCGTATTGATGTCGCTTGAAGAGTACAACTCTCTTGAAGAGACGGCATACCTGCTGCGTTCACCGGCTAACGCCAGACGGCTCATGAATTCCATTGAGAGTCTTAAAGCAGGCAATGGAACGGAGAAGGAGGTCATTGAGTGAAACTTATCTGGTCTGTGGAATCATGGAATGATTATTTGTTTTGGCAGGAAACGGACAAACGCATGGTCAGAAAAATCAATGAACTTATCAAGGACATCCGCAGAACACCTTTTGAGGGCAAAGGTAAACCTGAGCCCTTAAAATACAACTTGTCGGGTTTCTGGTCGCGCCGTATCACATCAGAGCATCGCCTGGTCTATTCTGTCACCGACGATGCGCTTCTCATTGCCGCCTGTCGTTACCATTACTGAAACGCTTTTTTGCCGTAGCCGCGCCCCTCAGTCTTTCAGATTCACTGCCTGCATGACGCCAGCTTTCCCCAAACCCCTTCAATTTATTGTAAAAAAAATTTAATTCTTATTGGTGTGAAGTGTTAAGCGTTTTTTACCGATATATGAAGCATGAGTAAATTGGGTTATTTGCCAAAGGGCGACTGCCCAGGTGGGGAAAATGAGCACACGTAAAAAACTGACGGCCAGAACGCTGATGCTGGCGTCGATATTTGTCACTATTACGGCCGGGTTCCTGGTCACCATCGGTCTGTTGCTCTGGCAGTCCATGCAGCAACAGCAGGCCGTCGCGCAAAAACATCTGCAACAAATTGCCCACACTGAATCGCTGCGCGTACAGCAGCAGCTCGATACTGCCCTGAGCGCCGCCCGTGATTTGGGGATCAGCGCCTGGTCTTTGCATCAGGCCGATCTTAAGGACAGGCACGGGCTGGATCAGTTGCTCAGTGATTTTCTGCGTCAGCACAATGATTTTTTGTCGATGTCGCTGGCCTTCGAAGCCAATGCTTTTGACGGCAAAGACAGTGATTTTGCCGGACAGCCTGAGCAGGATCCGGCCGGGCGTTACGCGCGCTATGTCGACCGTGATAACAGCGGCAATCCGGCGCTGCATAACCTTGTGGATTATGAAACGCCGGGCAGCGGCGATTACTATCTGCTCCCGCGTCAGCGGCAGAAAGACGTGGTTATTGAACCCTATATCTACCCGTATAACGGCGTGGACGTGATGCTGACCTCCATTGCGGCCCCCATTATCCGCGACGGCAAATTCCAGGGGTCGGTCACCTCTGACTTCTCGCTGGCAACCCTGCAAAAGATGATTGGCGCGATCAAACCCTGGGAAGGGTCGGGCTATGCGCTGCTGCTTTCGGCGGATAATAACGTGATCTACAGCCCGGACAAAGCCGCCACCGGCAAGCCCTGGACGGGGCAGGTTAGCGGCGAAGCGGTTGTGCGCATTGACGATCCCATTTTGCAGGAGTCGGCCTTTGTGACCTGGCAGACCATTACGGTGGGCAACAGCCAGTTGCCGTGGAAACTCGCCATCGTGACCCCGGTCAGCGTGGTGATGGCGGAGGCCTGGAATTACCTGCGTAACGCCATCATCCTGATGATTTTAAGCATTATTATTGTCAGCGTCGTGGTGGCGCTGGTCTTCACCCGCAAAGTCGCGCGTCCGGTCGGCGGCGAACCTTCCGAAGCCTCGGAAATTGCGCTGTCCGTGGCGCAGGGGGATTTAAGCAATCCGATCCCGGTGCGCCCTGGTGATACCAGCAGCATCTTTTACGCGCTGCATACCATGCAATCGCAACTGCAGCGCATTGTCGGCAGTATCAGTGATGCCAGCCATTCAGTGCGTTCAGGCAGCAGTGAGATAGCCGCGGGCAACCTGGATCTGGCGTCGCGCACTGAACAGCAGGCAGCCGCGATTGTGGAGACGGCGGCGAGCATGGAGCAGATTTCCGTGACCGTGAAAAACAATGCCGATAACGTCCATAAGGCCACGCGACTGACCGAGAAAGCCGCACAGATCGCCGGGCAGGGCGAGTCGCTGGTGGGGGAAGTGGTGAACATCATCGGCAAGATTGATGAGAGCGCCAGTAAGATTGGCGATATCAACAGCATCATTGATGGCATTGCTTTCCAGACCAATATCCTGGCCCTCAATGCCGCCGTTGAAGCCGCGCGCGCCGGTGAACAGGGGCGGGGCTTTGCGGTGGTGGCTGGTGAAGTGCGTAACCTGGCCCAGCGAAGTTCAAATGCCGCGAAAGAGATTTCGACGCTGATCGAAGAGTCCTCCGGGCGCGTCAGTAAAGGGGTGGCGCTGGTGAATGAGACCGGGGAGATGATGAAGCAAATTATCGAGTCGGTATCGAGTGTCCATCTGGTCATTAGCGAGATTGTGCAGGCCCTGGATGAGCAGACCAAAGGTGTGGGCCAGGTGACGATTGCGGTCAATCAGATGGACAGCGCCACCCAGCAGAATGCCTCTCTGGTGCAGCAGATCTCCGCCGCTGCTATGTCGCTGGAGGAGCAGGCGAAGAACCTGGAAGAGACGCTGGCGTTTTTTGCAAAGGCGCAGGGTCATCATCTGAGTTAAGTGCTTTCCTCCTTACCCAACAGCCCCTCGCATCCCTGGTGCGAGGGCTGTTAGGCGCGGCTTGTGGGTCTGAAGCCTTTGCTTGTTCATTTGTCATAAAGCGCCAGGGCGCTTATCCAGACTCACTTTAGCCAACTGACTCCGCGACATAAAATCCTTATACTGCCAAAAAACAAAAAATGGGTTTAATTTTCGATACTAAGGGCAGGGTGAAGGATGGAAACGGCGAATTTCCTGGGGCAGCTTACGCAGCAGATGATATTGTCTGCCCCGTTATTTTCATTAATTGCGTTAGGTTATTGTCTCGGCCGCTTTGCTGGCTGGCCTGAAGCGGCGAGTGGGGTGTTTAATCGCTTCTGCTTCTCGGTGGCCTTACCCTGCATGCTGTTTAAAGTGATGAGCAAATTCTACCAAAGCCCGCCGGTGGATATGCGTTTGCTGATTGCTTATTTTGGCAGTTGCCTGGCTATCTATATTGTCGGGCGGGTGGTGGCGAAAAGCGTTTTTGGCCTCGACGCCGTCTCAGCATCGGTATTTGGTCTTGGCGGTATCTTTTCTAACAATGTGATGCTGGGGATCCCGGTCGCCGTTATTCTCCTTGGCCAGGCCAGCCTTGCCTCGGTTGCCCTGGTGCTGGTGTTTAACAGCCTTATTCTGTGGACTCTGGTGACGGTGTCAGTTGAGTGGGCGCAGAGCGGCAGTTTCTCCTGGAAAGGCATCGGCAAAACCCTGGTCAATGTGCTGCGCAATCCGCTGATTATCGGTATTTTCTCAGGCTTTGCCTGGAGTATGACGCACCAGCCCTTGCCGCAGTTTGTCGATGGCCCGGTCACCATGCTCGGGCAAATTGCCGCGCCGCTAACTCTGGTGACGCTGGGCATGAGCCTCTCACACTATAAAATCAGCCAGGGTCTGCGGGAAAGCGCCGCCATTTGTCTGATTAAGCTGGTGCTGATGCCGGGGCTTATCTGGGCAATTGCGTATGCATTGCACCTGCCGCAGCAGGAGAGTCAGGTCGTGGTCCTGCTGGGCTCTATGGCCGTCGGCGTGAACGTCTACTTAATGGCGCAGAAATTCAAAGTGCTGCAGGGGGCGACGGCAACCAGCATGCTGATTTCCACCCTCCTGTCGACCCTCACGACCCCGCTATTAATGATCATGATGACCCGCTTTTATCCGGCGTGGCCATAGATTGCCAGGGCACGAATATGTGCCCTGTTAAAACCCCATTCCGGCCCTCCGCCTGCCACGTGCGCCCTTACCGCTGACACCCCGTCACACCGCTTGCCTCCTTGTTGCAACTGGCTTATTCAATTCCTGGCATTGCTTTTCTGGTTTTATTGGTTCCCTCATATTGCCCACTCAACCAGAATGACCATTACAAAATATATTCCGTCACATGCCTTGTTATTTAATTTTGCCAGCCCGCCTGAGGTTAATTTTGGGGACAGAAAAACGAAATGAAAAAACACAGCATCATCGCCTTATTGTTGGCAGTGAGTGGGAGCCAGCAGGTTATTGCTGCCGAGCAAACTGTCCCGGCAAAAAATAACTTTACCGTCTCGGCCAGTGAAACATTAAAAGCAAAACTCCCGGCGGACATTCAGCAGCGTGGATATATTGTTGCCGGAACCAACCCGAATACGCCGCCAACCACCTTTTATCAGGAAGATAATAAAACGCTGGCCGGACGTGAAATCGATATTATGAGCGCGGTGGCTGAACGCCTTGGCGTTAAAGTGCAGTGGCACGACACTGGCGGCTTCGATAACATCATCCCCGGTCTTAAATCAGGCCGCTATGACGTCGCCCTGTCTAATATTAACGCCACGCAAAAACGCCTCGAGCAGGTAGATTTTGTCAGTTACTACGACGCATCGCGCTTAGGCGTCATTTCCCGTAAAGATGCCAATATTCCTGCCTTCACTGAACTGACGCAGGTATGCGGCAAAGAGATTGGCGCCGGGTCCGGCACCACCCAGATTAACCGTCTCAATGAAGCCAGCAAAGCCTGTGAAGCGCAGGGTAAGCCGCCGATTAATGTCGCCATCTTCCCGGACCGTCCGGCAGGTGTGCAGGCGGTAGTCAGCGGTCGCGTACCTATGTTCTTTGGCCCTTATGAAGGACTGACCTGGCAGGTGAAGACCGTTAAGCCACTGACCATGTCCGGGCAAATCAGCGTCAACGATGCGCCGGTTTCCATTGCTTTCCCGAAAGACTCCGGACTGGAAGAGGCCGTCCAGGCTGCGCTGAATTCGCTTATCCAGGACGGTACCTATCAAAAGATTCTGGACCACTGGTCTATTGGCTTTGGCGCAGTGAAAGAGTCGAAACGTAATCAGGACATTTTCTAATGCCACACTCCACACCTCAGGCTTCTCAGGACGCACTGCGCATCATCGGAAAACGCTATTACGGACGCTGGTTTAGCGCGCTGGTGGTGTTGCTGATGCTCGTCGGGTTGCTGCACTCCATCTTTAACAACCCGCGTTTTGAATGGCATGTGGTGGCGGAGAGTTTTACCGAAAGCTCCATTATCAGCGGCGTGCTGATGACCCTCCAGCTCACGGCCATCTCCGTGGTGCTGGGCTTTGCCGGCGGCACGGTGCTGGCGTTAATGCGCCTCTCCTCCAACCCGGTGCTGGTGGCGGTCAGCTGGGGATACACCTGGTTCTTCCGTGGTGTGCCAATGCTGGTGCAACTGTTCCTCTGGTACAACATCGCCGCGCTTTATCCGACGATTTCATTGAGCCTGCCAGGGACTGGCGAACTCTTCAGCGCCTCTGCTAATGCGCTGATTAGCCCCTTTAGTGCGGCCGTCATCGCGCTGGTGATGCACCAGTCGGCCTATGCGGCAGAAATTATTCGTGCAGGCATCCAGAGTGTGGGTAACGGTCAACTGGAAGCCGCCCGCGCTCTGGGCTATACCCGCAGCCAGATCTTCCGGCATACGGTACTGCCGCAGGCAATGCGCGCCATTTTGCCGCCAGCGGGAAACGAAGTGATTGGTCAGTTGAAAACCACTGCGGTGGTTTCGGTTATCTCATTACAGGATGTGCTCTACTCGGCGCAAATTATCTACCAGCGCACCTATGAAGTGATCCCGCTGCTGCTGGTGGCGACCTTATGGTACCTGTTATTGACCTCGGTGCTCTCCGTTGGCCAGTTTTACGTTGAACGTTATTTTGCCCGTGGGGCGAAGCGTCAGACGGCGAAAGTCTGGTTCGCCCGCAGGCTGCCGGTCTACCTGTTCAATGCAAGGAGAGTGAACAATGGCTGAGGCTATCGAACTTCGTAATATCACCAAACGCTTCGGCACCCAGACCGTGGTGGATGCGGTTGACCTGGACGTGGATGCCGGGTCAGTCACGGTGATCCTCGGGCCCTCTGGTTCCGGTAAATCCACGCTGCTGCGCTGCATTAATCATCTGGAAAAACTGGATGCGGGGACCATTCGCATCGGCGGTAATCTGGTGGGGTATGAGCAAAAAGGCCAGGCGCTGTATGAGGTGAGCGACAGTAAAATCGCCGCCCAGCGCAGCCGCATTGGGATGGTGTTCCAGCAATTTAATCTGTTTGCCCACCGTACCGTCCTGCAAAACATCATCGACGCCCCCATTCGCGTGAAGCAGCAACCGCGCGCCGTGGCGGTGGCCAAAGCCCGCCAGTTGCTCCAGCAGGTGGGGTTATCCGGGCGTGAAAACGACTGGCCGCAACAGCTCTCCGGCGGTCAACAGCAGCGCGTTGCCATTGCCCGCGCCCTGGCGATGGATCCGGAAGTGATGCTCTTTGACGAACCAACCTCCGCCCTTGACCCTGAGCTGGTGGGCGAAGTATTGCAGGTTATCAAAGGATTAGCGCACTCCGGGATAACCATGGTGATTGTGACCCATGAAATCGGCTTTGCCCGCGAAGTGGCAGACAATATCGTCTTTATGGAGTCCGGCAAAATCATTGCTTCCGGCCCGGCGCGTCAGGTGCTGGAAGAGAACGCCAATGCCCGCGTGACCCACTTCCTTTCAACGGTTCTGTAAATGTCCGCTCCGGTTATTCATAGCTCCCATTGGGGAGCCTTTACCGCTCAACGTCGTGAAAAAGAACTGACCATCGTCCCCTTTGCCGCCGACCCGGATCCCAGCCCGCTGCTGGAAAATCTCACTGATGCGTTAACCCACTCAGCCAGGGTCACTCAGCCGATGGTGCGACGGGGCTGGCTGGAAAATGGCCCCGGTCCGGATGAGCGGCGCGGGGCGGATGAATACATAGCCATTAGCTGGGAGCAGGCGATTGAGCTTGCCGCAGGCGAGCTCTCCCGGGTGGCCGAACAATTTGGTCCGCAGGCGATCTTTGGCGGCTCTTATGGCTGGTCGAGCGCCGGGCGTTTTCACCATGCGCAAAGCCAGGTTCATCGCTTTCTCAACACTACGGTTGGGGGCTATGTTCGTTCCGTCTGGTCCTACAGTTCTGCGGCGGCTTCGGTCATTTTGCCGCACATTGTCGCCCCGCAGGATGAGATCTCCCGCCGCGGCGTGAGCTGGCGGGAAATCGCCGAACATAGCGACATTATTCTCGCGTTTGGCGGTCTGGCGCTGAAAAATTCCCAGGTTGCCAGCGGTGGTTTGAGTGAACATACCGAACGTGGCTATATGCAACAGGCCGCCCGTCGCGGGGCGAGCTTTATCTCCGTCAGCCCGTTGCGTAGCGACCTGCCCGCCGAAGCGGCCGGTGAGTGGCTGCCGGTAACTCCTGGCACCGATGCGGCGTTGATCCTCGCTCTGTTGCACACCCTTTATCAGCAGGGACTGACGGACGAGGCTTTTCTGGCGCGTTACTGCACCGGATGGCCGACGCTGGTGCGCTATTTCCAGGGCGAAGCTGATGGCATTGTGCGTGATGCCCGCTGGGCTGAAGCCATTTGTGGTCTCCCGGCGACGGAGATTGTGACCCTGGCGCAGCGGCTACATGGCCAGCGTGTGCTGGTCACGGTGGCGCATGCGTTACAGCGTGCCCAGCATGGCGAACAGCCGGTATGGCTTGGGCTGGTGCTGGCATCCGCTCTCGGGCAACCGGGCCTGCCCGGCGGGGGCTATACCTATGCGCTCGGGGCGCTGGGCCATTATGGCAAGGCGTTTAACCGGGTCTCTTTTCCCTCGCTGCCGCAGGGGAAAAACGGCGTGGAGGCGTTTATTCCGGTGGCGCGCATTGCTGACATGCTGCTGCACCCCGGTGAGCCGTTTCAGTTTAACGGCGTGGAGCATCGCTATCCGCATATCAAACTGGCGTGGTGGGCCGGGGGGAATCCGTTCCATCATCACCAGGATCTTGCGCGGCTGCGGCGGGCGTTTTGCCGTCTTGATACCTTAATCGTCCATGAACATAGCCTGACGGCCACCGCGCGCCATGCGGATTTGATCCTGCCCGCCACCATGACCCTGGAGCGGGAGGATGTGGGCGGAGCCCCCACCGATCGCCATCTTTTTGCCATGCATCCGGTGGCGCAACCCCAGGCTGAGGCCCGGGACGATTTTGCTATCTTTCGCGATATTGCCGCTAGGCTGGGCAAAGAAGAGGCCTTTACCGAAGGGCGTAATGTACGTGAGTGGTTACAACATCTGTACCAGCAGATGCAGCAAAAACTGGCGGAGATAGACCACCAGGTGCCGGACTTTGACGTCTTCTGGCAGCAGGGGGTTTTAACCCTGCCGCAGGTGGATGATGGCGGACGTTTGCTGCGCCGTTTTCGTGCTGATCCGCTTGCCAGCCCACTGCCGACGCCGGACGGTAAAATCCAGATTTTCTCTGCCACGATTGACAGTTTTGCTTATGCTGACTGCCCCGGTCATCCGGTGTGGCGTGAGCCGGACGAGCAGCCGACTGCCTTGCATCCGCTCTGGCTTATCGCCAATCAGCCCGCCACGCGGCTGCATAGCCAACTGGATTACGCCCGGCACAGCGCGAAGCATAAACAGCAGGGTAAAGAGGTCTGTCTGATGCACCCGGAGGATGCGGCAGCGCGGGGTATTAGCGAGGGGGATGTCGTGATGCTGCATAACGCCCGGGGGGCGCTGCTGGCCGCGGTCAATCTGTCGCGGGACATTAAACCCGGCGTGGTGCAACTCCCGACCGGCGCCTGGTATGACCCGGTTGATCCCCTGGCCGAACGTCCGTTGTGCCGTCACGGCAACCCAAATGTGCTCACCCGTGACAAGGGAACCTCGGCGCTTGGACAGGGATGCAGCGGGCAGATTACGGTGATTCAGGCTGCCCGTTTTACCGGTGATGTCGGGCCGGTTCAGGCCTGGTCGCCGATTATCCCAGCAGAAAATCGCGAATAGCCTGTAGATCCTCCACCGTTTGCAGACGGGTCTGTTTTAGCCAGCGATCGCGGGTTGGCTTATCGGCATCGGGCAGGCACCGGCGGAGCTTTTCGCTCAGATCCACCCCCTGAGCCAGCAGCGCCTGGCGCGTTATGTGGCTTATCAACTGCTCACCGTTATGCAACTGCAGCGTCAGGCGATGAAAGCGTGCGCCGGGGTTTTGCGCATCCGGCGGGGCGGATAAATCCTCACTGCGGGTAACCCGGGCGGCCAGCTCAGCGGTGAGCGGGTCAACGCGCCGGGCATCGAAGCGGGGCAGCGCCAGCTCTCCTCGTCGCAGGCACTCGGCAATGACATATTCGAGACTAAATCGGGCTTCGGTGCCGGTAGTGGGCTGGCGGACAAAGGCCGCCACATCCCCGCCGGGAGGAAACGCGATATCGATATGCGCTATTGCCTGGATAAGGTCGTCCGTTTCCTTACCTGCTGCCCGCCACTGGTGATGCAGGCGCAGCGCCGCCAGGGCAGCGCCATGGGTGCCGCT
Organism: Phytobacter sp. V91; assembly: GCF_965644225.1. NCBI lineage: Bacteria > Pseudomonadati > Pseudomonadota > Gammaproteobacteria > Enterobacterales > Enterobacteriaceae > Phytobacter > Phytobacter sp. V91. Next base: position 14,214 of record NZ_CBFFRJ010000058.1, read on the forward strand.
ACAGGTGGGCCACGGTTTGAATTCAAGACCCGGCGTGATAATGCGCCACGGTAATCCCCATGCCTGGGGCAGTTTTTGCGGCTCCTGGGTATTGGGGCTGTAGGCGTTGAGAAAGCTCTCCAGCGTACCCGCGGTCGATGCCTTAACCCCGTGCAGGGCGAGCTGGACGGCGCTGACCGCTGCGCGTGCGGCAAGACCCGCATGCAGTGGTTTAATGTCGGAACCAAACTGTATGCGCAGCCCGGCTGACTGGGTGGCGGCGATAGCCAGGATTGTCGCCGTTTGCGTCGTTGTGGCCCCCATAAGCCTGGCGCCTGCGGCTGCGGCGGCGATAACGCCCAGGGTACTGGTGCTGTGAAACCCTTGCAGATAATGGCCGCTTCCCACCGCCAGCCCGAGTCGACCGGCGGTCTCCACACCCACCACAAAGGCATCCAGCAGGCGTTGAGGATCATCGCTGCCCAACGCCAGCAGGGTCGGCAAAATGACCGTGCCAGGGTGACCGCGAAAGTCCGGATGGTAATCATCAAAATCGAGCGCATGCCCGCAGTAGCCCAGGCGCAGGGCGCGCGATTGTGGATCGTCGCCGGGCCAGACGGCGCGAACCGTCTCCCGCGTGGCGTCCGGCAGGCTGCCGTTGACCACCGGTAAGGCGACGGCGAAGAAATCCAGCACACCTTGTCTGGCCTGCTCGCGGGCGGCCTCGTCAGGCTCGCTGGTGGCTATCAGCCTGGCGACCTCTGCCGTCAGATGGCTCATGCTTTTGCCTCTTCCAGCGTGGCGAGGGCCAGCTGCGCCAGCCAGTCAGCGGTCGGATAGAGGGCGGCATCATCGACGCGAAATTGCGGATGGTGAAGGGCGAAGGGGCCTCCGGAGCCAATCATGATAAACGCGCCAGGCAACTGCTGCTGGTAGAAGGCAAAGTCCTCGCCAATCGGATTAGCAGGAATGCGCCGGACTTCAAAACCTGCCTGTTCGCCGGTTTTTAGCGCAAGGTTGACCCAGTCTGCGCTGTTGACCACCGAGGGGGGGCCAGGCTGCCAGTCGAGCTCGATTTCAGCGGCAAAGGCCGTGGCGAGACCTTGTATCACCTCACGTATACGGCGCTCGATGTTTTCGCGCACGGTCTGGCTGAAGGTGCGTACCGTGCCTTCCAGCCAGGCCGTGTCGGGAATGACATTCCAGGTACTGCCGCTGTGCACCTGGGTAATCGAAAGCACGGCGTTTTCGCTGGAGTCGATATTACGGCTGATCAAGGTTTGCAGGGCGCTTATCAACTGCCCGGCAATGATAATGGGATCGTTGCCTTCATGAGGGCGCGCCGCATGGCTGCCGGTTCCGGTGATATTAATGCGAAAACGGTCGACGCCCGCGGTCAGCGCCCCGGCTTTGCTTCCCATCACCCCAACCGGGAGCGCGGGGTCATTATGAATACCAAAAATAGCCGTCGCCCCGTCCAGTGCGCCAGCGGCAATCAGCGCGGGCGCGCCCTGGCCGGTCTCTTCGGCTGGCTGGAACAGAATGCGCACCCGTCCTGCGAGCGTCGCTTCCTGGGCTTTGAGTAAGATTGCCGCCCCAAGCGCCGCCGAGGAGTGAAAATCATGACCGCAGGCATGCATCACCCCTGGGTGCTCAGAGCTGTATGCGACTCCCGATTTTTCCTCAATCGGCAGGGCGTCAATATCGGCACGCAGCACCACTAAAGGCCCGGCGTTCTGCCCACCAATCTCCACCACCAGACCGGTGGGTAAATCCAGCGGCAGAATAGCGATTTGATTCTGTTCCAGTACGCGGCGCAGCCGGGCGGTAGTGGCAAATTCTTCGTTTGAGAGTTCAGGGAAACGGTGCAGTTCGTGACGAAATTCGGTGAGCCGGCGGGCTAAATCATGGGTATCTGTCATAGTTTACTCGTCAGGGTATGTGGCGTGCGAGCCAGCGTTCATGGGCTGTCTCATCAAGGATTTTTTTCATAAACAGGGTGATATGCCCCTTTCCCAGGTCAGCCTGATGCTGGGCCTGGAATCCCCATTGCTGGTAGACGTCAATGAGCCAGGGATGATGGATTGCTGTCCCTAATGAGATAGCAGGCGCGCGCAGCATGTCGCGCACGATATGGCTCTCTACCCAGTCATAAATCTGCCGCCCGCGCTGCTGGCCGCGAAAGCGCGGGTGCGCGCCAAACCAGCCAATATGAGGCAGCCCAAAGGGGCCGGGCAGCGGCCCCCACGGGTAGCGCAGGGTCACGGAGGCGGCCAGTTCATCGTCAATAAAAAGGCCGTACACGCCGTGCTGTTGCAGATGCAGCAGCACCTTTTGCTGAGTAGCGGTGGCGGCATCGAAATGCACGCCCAGCGCACGCGAGGGCGCATAGGCGGCGAGCATCAGCGCCAGGTAGGCGTCGCTATCGGCCTGGTCGAGCTGTCGGTACTGTGCGGTCATGCCTGCTCCCGTTGCAGCACACTGTCGGCAGCCTGCAGAACATCAGTTACCTTCTCCACCGCGCTGCCGAGGTAGCGCGCCGGATCGAACCAGGCATCCAGGTCCGCGCTTGAGAAGGCGTGAGCAAATTCCGGGGTTTCCGCCAGTACGCTTTTGAAGTCGCGCCCGGTTTCAAAAGCATGCATTGCGCAGGTGTAGACCAGGTGATGAGCTGTCTGCTTGCCGAGGGTTTTTCCCGCTTCAAACATCACTTTTTCTGACAGCAACAGCCCGGCCTGGATATCCAGATTGGCGCGCATCTTGTCGGCATTGACCGTCAGCCCGCTCAGAATTCCCTGGGCGTTTTGCAACTGGGCGGAGAGATAGAGGCAGATTTCCGGCAGCGCCAGCCATTCGGCGCGCCAGCTCATTGCATCGCGTTCATGTTCTACGTGCATGGATTCGTAAATCAGCGCCGCGCTTTTGCGGATCGGCGGCGTCAGGCTTGCGAGGCCTTCAATGGCTGCCGGGTTGCGTTTATGCGGCATGGTGGTGGAGCCGATTTTCCCTTTGCTGAAGGGTTCTTCTACTTCGCCGATTTCGCTGCGCATCAGGTTGTAAAGTTCGTTACCGATTTTACCCAGCGAACCGCTAATCAGTACCGCTACCGAGGCAAATTCACTCAGCCTGTCGCGGGCGGACTGCCAGCCAATCGTCGGGCAGGCCAGACCCAGCAGACTGAGCGCCCTGCGTTCTACTTCCGGCCCTTGCGCGCCAAGCGCGGCGTTGGTGCCAATGGCGCCGTTAATATTGCCGGTCAGCACCCGAGGCGTGATTTCGCCGATGCGCGTCAGATGGCGCAGGAACTCATCCAGCCAGACGGCGGTTTTAAAGCCAAAGGTGGTGGGCAGCGCCTGCATACCGTGGGTTCGTCCGACCATCAGCGTCTGCTGGTGGCGCTCAGAAAGCTGGCGCAGCGCGCGGGTGACTCCAAGGACATCGCGACGGATAATGGTCAGCGCCTGGCGCAGCTGCAAAATAGTGGCGGTATCAACAATGTCCTGAGTGGTGGCGCCGTAATGCAGATATTCTCCGGCCGGGCCGCACTGCTGTTGCAACGCAGTCAGCGTTGGCATAAAGGAGTGCTTCATCAGTCCCGCCTGGGCGGCGATATCGCTGAGCAGCAGAGCCTCTGGCTGCGCTTTACGGACAATCTCTTTAGCGGCTTCGGCCGGAATGACGCCCAGTTCGCCCTGCGCCTGAGCGAGGGCAACTTCGACGGCTACCTGCTGATGAAGCCGGTTCTCTTCCGACCAGACGGCACGCATTTCCGGCGTGGCGAAGTTATTGCCAATAATTAAAAAATCGATGGGATGCGATGCCATTTTTTTCTTTTGCCTGTCGGTGAAATGAGAAGGAGAAATGACGCGAATCATTTTTTTCTGCGGTTATCTTCATTGAAGGATATAACCGGGGGCAAGGCATTTGTGGCTTTATCCAATATTATTCTATCGATATGAAAACAGAAGAAATAGAGAGCATTGTTTTTAATTTTTAATTTTGTAGCATGGTGGATAAAGCGAAATAATTCGCGCACACATGGATATGCCAATGCTTGAGATAAAAACCCCGCAGACCTGGTTTCATCAGTCTGGTATTCGTCATGACGCAGGGAAATATATTGCGCCGCTCGCTCAACATATTCTGATTATTACCAGCGTAAAGGCCTGGGCGCAGGTCAATCCGGCTCTGGAAGAGAGTTTGCGAGCCAGCGGCATTCGCTGGCAGACTGAAATCATGACCGGTTACTGTACCGAGGACGATGTCGCCCGCTATGTGCAGCGGGCGCAAAAAAAGGGGATCACTTTTATTGTTGGCGTCGGCGGCGGCAAGGTACTGGATACCGCCAAAGCCGTAGCCGATCGGCTTGAAGGCGGGGAGTCCATTACCATCCCGACCATTGCGGCAACCTGTGCGGCATGGTCGCCGCTGGCGGTGTTCTACACCGATGAAGGGGCGCAAATCAGCAGCCTGCCGCTGCGTACCCTGCCACGACTGGTGCTGGTGGACAGTGAAATTATCGCCCGTAGTGACGTGCGTTATTTAAAAGCGGGCATTGTCGATGCGCTGGCGAAATGGTACGAGTTCCGCCCCTATTTACAGAAAAATCCCGATAATCTGGGGCTGCAATTAAAAGTGCAGAATGCGCGACTGGCGGTCGAGATTTATGAAAAACATGGCGCGCAGGCCATTCTGGATAATAAAGCCCAGCGCGTCACCGATGCGCTGGTGAACGTCATTGACGCGAATATTGCGGTCGCCGGAATGGCAAACAGCGTGCGCGGGGAAATACCCACCCCAGGTGTCGCCCATGCCATTCATAATCGTCTGACCCATGAGCCTGCGTTACGTAACTGGCTGCATGGCGAACGGGTGGGCTTTAGCCTGCTGGTGCAGTCCATTCTGGAAAATGACAACAGCCAGCCGGATCCTGAATTGCTGGCCTTGCTGCGTCAGTACGAAATGCCGCTTACCCTGGCGCCGCTTAAAGAGATCCGCCTGGCGGTTATCCAGGCCGTGGCGCGCAGTATTCCCTTCCCGCGGGAGGCGACGGATTATTTGCCGTTCTCGCTGGAGCCGTCGCGTATTGAACAGGCGTTACGTCTTACAGAACAATATGTGGCAGGCCGTGCGAATGTTCGCTCCCTGGCCGAGTAGCATCCACCACGCGCTGTAAATGACCGTGACGCACGCCACGCTGGGCGATGACATCATCAGCAAACTGTTGAACTTCGCCCATTTTGCCCTTTAGCACCGCAATTTCCAGGCAGTCGTCATGGTTAATATGCACATGCAGGGTGGCGACGGAAAGATCGTGATGATGATGCTGGGTGGCGACAATCCTGCTCGCAAGGTCGCGTTTTTCATGCTCATAGACATAGGAAAGCACGGCGTATCCGTGGGTCTGCGGCTGCACCTTTGTCTCTTCGGCGAGCGCACCGCGCAGAATGTCCCGTACCGCCTCCGAACGGTTGTGGTAACCCCGGCGCTGGCTCAGGTCATCGAGTGTGGCGAGCAGAGATTCATCAAGCGTAATGGTCACACGTTGCATGGCAGCGTCCTTTTTTATCCTGAGGGAGTGCAGGGAGCACGGCCTGTTGCAGCGTCTGCCCGGCAAGAGAGGTAAAACGTAACGGGCTTTCGACGGCAATATCTTCCGTAATCAGGCCGTTATCCATCACCACCACGCGCTGGCAAAAGCGTTCCACCAGGCGTAAATCGTGGGTAATAAACAGGCAGGCGATGCCCGACTGCTGTTGCAGTTTTGTCAGCAGGCGGATCACTCCGGCCTGGAGCATCAGATCCAGACTGGAGACGGCTTCATCGAGGATAAGCAGCGTCGGGCGGGTTGCCAGGGCGCGGGCCAGGCAGACGCGCTGAAGCTGCCCGCCGCTGAGCTGCGGCGGGCGATGGTCGAGCAGGGAGATATCCAGCTCCACATCGTTCATCAACTGTTCGATACGCGCCTTGCGTTCTGTTTTTGCGAGGCTGAGCAGATGGCGCAGCGGTTCAGCAAGGATTTCGCGCACCGTTTTGCGCGGGTTCGCTGCGCTTATCGCGTCCTGAAACACCATCTGAATATCCCGGCGAAAGGCTTTTTTCAGCGTGCCTGTCAGGGTGTTTAGCGCGCTACCCTGCCAGAAGAGTGCGCCCTCGGTGGGCGATTCCAGCCCGACCAGCAGGCGCGCCAGCGTGCTTTTCCCGCAGCCGCTGCGCCCCAGCAGCGCAAGGCTCTCGCCGCTGTTAATCGCCAGTGAGATGTTTTCCAGCACCCGATGGTGCTGATAGTAGTGAGAAACGTTGACGACCTTCAGTAAATTCATAGGCTAAGCTCCATGCCGTAGAGCGCCAGATGGGCTGAAATTAACTGTCGGGTGACGGGATGCTGCGGAGCGGCGAACAGCCTACTGACGCTGGCCTGTTCAACAATTCGTCCCTTATCCATGACCGCCACATCGTCCGCCAGCCGGGCGACCACCCCCATATCATGGGTGACCAGCAACAGGCCCAGCGAGCGTTGCTGCGTAATGCGCTCCAGCAGATCGAGGATCCGCGCCTGAGCGACGGCATCGAGATCGGTGGTGGGTTCGTCTGCCACCATAAAAGAGGCTTCGCTGAGGATGGCCAGCGCAATCATCACCCGTTGCAGCATGCCGCCGCTCATCTCGAAGGGATAGAGTTTTAGCACCCGTTCGGGGGACTCCAGCCCGACGGCATCCAGTGCGGCGATAAGGGTCGCATCGTCGCCTGGTTTACCGAGCGCCCGGCAGGTTTCCCGCGCATGGGCCGCCATCGTGCGTAAGGGGTTAAAAGCGCTGCGCGGGTTTTGCATTATGGTCGCTACCTTGCAACCGCGCAGTGCCTGCGGCGCAACGGGATGTCCGTCGGTCAGCAGGCAGCCTGAAATCTGGCGGATACCGGCGGGCAGGACACCCAGGGCTGCCGCGCAGGTCAGGGATTTTCCGCTGCCGCTGCCGCCAACCAGGGCCAGCACGCGCCCGCGGTTGAGGGTCAGTGAGACGTTTTCGGTCAGGCGCCTGTCTGCCTCAAGCGTAATATTGCGTAGCTCAAGTGTGGATGGCATCAGTGGACATGCTCCGTTTCCATATGGGGATCGAGGTAGTCGCGCAGGGCATCGCCGACCAGATTAAAGGCCATCACGCTGACAAACAGCGCCAGTCCCGGCCACACCATTTGCAGCGGCTGCGTCCAGATATACTGGCGGGCATCGTTAATCATCACCCCCCATTCCGCGGTGGGGGCCATCACTCCCAGCCCGAGAAATGACATTCCTGCCACGTGCAGCATCATATGGCCGATATCCAGCGTCGCCAGCACCAGCAGTGACGGAACCACCGCCCCGGCCAGATGGTCGATAAATACCCGCGCATAGCTCGCCCCGCTAAGGCGTGAAGCCAGAATGTACTCCCGGCGACGCAGGGCAATCACCAGGCTGCGCACCATCCGGGCGTACCATGCCCAGTGGGAAAGGGCGATAGCGATAATCACATTAGTCAGTCCGGTACCGAGCACGCCGACCATAAAGAAAGAGAGAATCGAGGTGGGGAAGGTCATAAACACATCGGCCACGCGCATAATGAGCTGATCAACGCGCCCGCCCAGCAGCCCGGCGCAACCGCCGAGCGTCAGCCCCAGGCAGAGTACCAGCAGCAGGCAGAGCATCACTGAGCCCAGCGAAACTCGGGTTGCGGCCATCAGGCGTGAGAAGATATCCCGCCCGAGGTGATCGGTTCCCAGCCAGTGCTCGCCCCCCGGCGGCAGCAGGCGTTCGGGCAGATTGATGCTTTGCGGATCGAAAGGCAGCCACCACTGGCAGGTCAGGGCGATCGCCAGCAGTAACAGCAGGATCAGCAGCGCGAGGCGCACCGACTGGCGGGCCTGATAAAAGAAACTCATGTCGCGGCCCCTTCATGCTGACGCAGGCGCGGGTCCAGCGCGGCGTTGAGGACGTCCACCAGCAGATTGCACAGCGCAAAGGCAATCACCATCACCAGCGTGAAACACTGAATGACCGGGTAGTCGCGGTTAAAGATGGCGGAGACGGCGTAGCGGCCAATCCCCGGCCAGGCGAAAATACTTTCGATAATCATGGTGCCGCCAATCAGCTCTCCCACATGCATCCCCAGCGCTGTCACCACCGGCAGGGCTGCGTTGCGAATAATATGCTGGCGTTCAGTCTGGGTATCGTTTAGCCCGCGCAGCCTCGCCCAGGTCACGTGGCGTTGCCCGGCAGCCTCCAGCATGCTGGCGCGCAACAGACGGGCGTTGATCGCCAGCGACATAAAGGCAATCGACACCGCAGGCAGCAGGATGTGCCGCCAGCCGCCGTAGCCCATGGCGGGCAGCCAGTGCAGATACACGGAAAAGAACATCACCAGCAGAAAGGCCAGCCAGAAGTTGGGCATTGAGACGCCAAAAAAGGCGATTAGCCGCACCGCATAGTCCGGCAGGCGGTTGTGGTGGCGCGCGGCCCAGATACCCAGCGGAATGGAGGTCAGTAAGATCAGCACCAGCGCGACGGCCGCCAGTTTGAGCGTGGCGGGCAAAAAGTGCATCACGTCGTCGAGCACCGGGCGCCCTGTGGCGTAAGAGATGCCGAAATCCAGATGCAGCGCCTGCCATAGCCAGTGCAGGTACTGCTCCGGCAGCGGCTTGTCCAGACCGAGCATCAGACGCGTTGAGGCAACCATTTCCTCAGTGGGCGGCAGGTTCGACAGACGCAGATAGTCCATCGCCGGATCGCCGGCCCCCAGGCGCAGCAACAGAAAAATTACTACGGAAGCGGCGAGGATCATCGGGATCAACAGCAGCAGACGGCGAAGCACATAGCGCAGCATCAGGGGGTCACGACCTTAATATCAGCAAAGGGGATCTCAGAGGCGATGGGGGCAAAAGGGATGTTCCCAAACTCTGGTTTTGCCACCACCATCATCGAGATATAGCTGATGGGCAGATAGACCGCTTCGTTATGCAGGCGGGTGAGAATATCGCGATAGAGGGTTTTGCGCTGCGTTTCGTCGGTGGTGGTCAGTACCTCGCCAATCTCTTTGTCGATCAGAGGTTTATCTGGCAGGCCAAGCTGGGCCTGATAGTCTGCGTGTGAAGGTACGCGCATGGAGCTCATAAAGGCATGGGGATCGTAAGGCGCGCCCCAGGTGCGATTGAAGATCATGCCAAAACGGCCATCGCGCTGGCGGGCATCAATGCTGCTCTCTTCCTCTCCGACCAGGGCCACATCCACGCCAATATCCCGCAGGTTAGCCTGGACTATTTCGGCGATCGATTTGCTCAGCGCATCAGTGCCGACAAACGCCAGCTCGGTGTGCAGCGGCAGGCCCGCCTTCTCACGAATCGTTTTTCCGGCAGGTAGCGTCCAGCCTGCTTTATCGAGCAGTGCCTGGGCTTTAGCCGGATCAAAGGCCCGGGGTTTGAGACCAATATCCGCGTAAGGAACCGTGGGGGAGAACAGGGTGTCCGCAACTTTTTGCGTGCCGTACAGGGCGCTGTCGATCAGGGTTTTTTTATCCACCGCGTAGTTCAGCGCTTCGCGGACCGCAAGCTCGTTCGTCGGCGCTCTGGCGGTGTTGAGGGCCAGCATAACGGTTTCCGTCGGGGCCGAAAGCTGCGTGCGCCACGCCGGGTTGTGGCTAAAGCGGGCGAAGGTATCGAGCGGCAGCAGCCCTTCGTTACCGTACAGCAGGTCAATATCGCCGGTTTCAAAGGCGACGGCGCGGCTGGTGGGATCGGGGATCACCTTCACGGTAATTTTGCTGATTTGCGGTTTTTCGCCCCAGTAATGGTCGTTACGCACCAGCACATCGTACTGATTCAGAGGTGACTCTTGCAGGACCCACGGGCCGGTGCCAATCGGGGCAAGAATGCCGTCTTTGGTTTCGTGATTTTTAAACTGCGACGGGGCAATAAAGCGGAAGGGTCTCGGTAGCGCCAGCTCCTGCAGGAACGGGTAATAAGCGCTTTTCAGGGTAATTTGCAGTTCGCTGTCGCTGAGGGCTTTTACCCCGGTTATCTGGTTGGTGAGCTCAAGCCACGCATGGCGCTGACGGTTATCGAGCACCGCGCGGAAGTTTTCTGCTGCGGCCTGGGCGTTAAAAGGCTCGCCGTTGGAAAAGGTCACATCGCTGCGTAGTGTGAAGACCCAGGTTTTGCCATCGCTGGAAGTGGTCCAGCTTTTCGCCAGCCAGGGCTTCACGCTGCCGTCGGCCTGGTATTTCACCAGTGGCTCATAGACCATGCTTTGGGCGAACATCTGGTTGGGGGTGTAGAGATGTGGATTCAGTGGGCCGACATTGACCGGCCAGGCGGTTGTCAGTTCCGGTGACGCCGAGGCATGCGTAACCGTGGCGACTGCGAGTAAAAGCAGAGCGCTTAACGAGCGAGAGAACGACATAATTCCTCTGGAGAAGAAATTGCGGCGAGTGTGTATGACGATTTTATGGATTCGTCATACGAATAGGGTGCGCAGGATCAAATCCTTATAAATTTTATGGATAATTTCAGACGGGAACAACTCAGTAGGCTTTAAACAGCTGCAACAAGGTTTCCACCTGCTCATCGAGCGGCATCAGATCTTTTTTAACGATCAGATGTAACGGCGTTGCCCGACGGGAACCATGGCTGAGGGGTAAAATTTTCAGGACGCCGCTGCTCAGTAATGGCCCGATGCGTTCTTCCGGCAACCAGCCGTAGCCGACCTGGTAGAGCACGGCTTCGATGGCGGCGTCGATGGTGGAAAAGGTCCAGTACTCTCCGCTCTCCTGCGGCTGCTGGCGGTTTTCACGATCCGCAATGCGGATCAGCGGCGCGGCAGCGAGGGTTTCGTCGCTGACCAGCGATTCAGCGCTGAGCGGGTGATCCCGGTGGGCGACGGCGACAAAATCGATATTCATCAGCCACTCCCCACGGCCGGTCATATCCTGGCGGCGGGTTAATACCATCACATCCGCTTCTGCATGAGCCGGGCGCTCCATTGAGGCGTTCTCCAGCACTTCCGTCAGATGAACCTGAGTCTGTGGGTAGCGCTGCTGAAACTGGCGCAGAATGGCAAACAGCTGTGAGCGGGGAAAAATGCTGTCCACCACCAGGTCGAGCCGGGTACGCAGGCCATTGCGCAGGGTCGCGGCACGGGTCTCTACATAATCAAAGGCTTTCAGCAGAGGTTTAACCTGATTGAGCAACAGCGCGCCGGAGGGAGTAAGCACCGCGCGGCGGCCTTCCTGCACCAGCAATGCCACGCCGAGGCGCTCCTGTAGCAGCCCCAGGTTATAGCTGACGGAGGACTGACTGCGGTGGGTCTCTTCGGCCGCCTTCGCAAAGCTGCCCAACTCCACCACTTTTTGCAGTAGCGACCATTGTTCCAGCGTGGTTTTGTGCATAACACATCTAAAAAGTGGATGAATGTGATTCAAACATAGCGTTATTCATTCATTTTTTGAAGCAGTACGATCCTCGTATCGCAATGAGGAGAGATATTATGAGCAACTTTGATAAACATGACCTGAGTGGTTTCGTCGGCAAACATGTGGTGTACACCTACGATAATGGGTGGAACTACGAGATTTATGTCAAAAATGGCAATACTCTGGATTACCGTATTCACAGTGGGATTGTGGCAAACCGGTGGGTGAAAAATCAGCAGGCGTTTATCGTGCGCGTCGGCGAGAGTATTTATAAAATCTCCTGGACCGAGCCGACCGGCACCGATGTGAGCTTAATTGTGAACCTCGGCGATCGTCTGTTCCATGGCACCATCTTCTTCCCGCGTTGGGTGATTAACAACCCGGAAAAAACCGTCTGCTTCCAGAACGACCATATTCCGCTGATGGAATCTTATCGCGCAGCCGGCCCGGCTTATCCGACTGAAGTTATCGATGAGTTCGCCACCATCACTTACGTTCACGACTGCGGCGCAGACAATGATAGCGTCATTGCCTGCGCCGCCAGCGAGCTGCCGGCCGATTTCCCGCATAACCTGCGTTAAGTTGCTACCCTGGCAGGCGACTTTTGGGCCTGCCAGGGCCAAGCAGAATCGCCAGCTTGCTGCCGCCTTTGGTGGTTTCCATCCAGATTTTACACACGCTGGTCAGCGGCACCGACAGCAGCATGCCCACCGGCCCCAGCAGCCATCCCCACACCAGCAACGAAAGAAACACCACCAGCGTCGACATGCCCAGGCGGTGGCCCATCATGCGCGGCTCCATAATGTTGCCAATTACCATATGCACCACCAGGAACAGGCTGCCCACCAGCACACACTCATACAGGCCATTAAACAGCAGCGCCTGGATCATGGGGGGAATGGCGGAAATCACCGAGCCGATATTGGGGACATAGTTCAGCAGGAATGCCAGCACTCCCCACATCAACGCAAACTGTACGCCCATGATGGCAAGCCCGGCCCAGACTATCGCGCCGGTCCACAAACTGAGCAGCGTTTTCAGCGCCAGATAGTGGGAGACGCCTTTTAACGCCCGATGAAGCCCGGCAATGTGGATCTGCGGATTATTCAGCGCAAAGCGCAGTTTATAAGGGACGTGGCGCACTTCAAACAGCATAAAGACCATGGTCATCATCAGCAGAACGATACTCGCCATCGCATTGGAAAGCTCCGTCATCAGCGTGGTGGCAAAGTTCATCAGCTTCCCGGAATCCATCTGCTGGAGCATACGCTCTGGCGAGATATGCAGCTTCATGAAGGGTAAAGCCTCCTGCAACTGAATGAATTTGCGGGTGAACTCGCGGTTGTATTTCGGAAGCAGGGTCAAAAATTCACTGATTGAGGCAGCGAGTACACCCACCAGCGCGGTGAGGAAAATCAGCATCACCAGAACCACAATCGCGATGGCGGCGGGGCGTTTTATGCCCCGGCGGATAAACCAGGTGACCAGCGGATTGAGTACGATGGCGAAAAAGAGCGCCAGTAAGAGTTGCACAATGATGTCGGCGGCTGCGTGAATACCGGCGAGGATAACGACCAGTGCGGCCAGTTTGAGAAGAATATGTAAACCCGTACGATCGGGCTGAGGCTGGGTCATGGTCAATTCCTTATTATTTACCGCTCGTTAAGTGTAGCTACTGGCAGGCGCTTCGCTTGCGGCAGATATTCTTAATCTGCTTGCTGATTTTCCGGTCATGACGTGGTAATAGTGAAATATCGTTGTGAATATCTGGTGACCCCACATGCCCGAACAAGCCGCTGAACCGGCGCTAAGCGGATTGCGTCTCAATCTGCGGATTCTCTCCGTCGTTATCTTTAACTTTGCAAGCTACCTCACCATTGGTCTGCCGCTGGCGGTGTTGCCCGGCTATGTGCATGACACTCTGGGCTACAGCGCCTTCTGGGCGGGGCTGGTTATCAGCCTGCAATACTTCGCTACCCTGATGAGTCGCCCACATGCCGGACGCTATGCCGATACGCTGGGGCCGAAAAAAGTGGTGGTGTTTGGCCTCTTTGGCGCCCTGATTTGCGGTCTTTGCTACTGGCTGGCGGACTGGCAAAGCGGTACGCCGCTGGTGAGTCTGGTATTGCTCTGTGTCGGTCGTCTTATCCTGGGCGTCGGGCAAAGTTTCACCGGCACCGGGTCGATGCTCTGGGGCGTGGGGGTGGTGGGTTCCTTGCATATCGCCCGCGTTATTTCCTGGAATGGTATCGCTACCTATGGCGCGATGGCGCTTGGTGCGCCCCTTGGCGTGCTTTGCTATCACTATACCGGGTTGAGTGGTTTGGGCTGGTTTATCATGGCGGTGATGTTAGTTGCCATCGCCTGCGCGCTGCCGCGTGAGGCGGTGAAAGCCAGCAAAGGAAAGCCGCTGCCGTTTCGCGCGGTGCTTGGCCGGGTGTGGATTTATGGGATGGGGCTGGCGCTCGGCACCGCCGGGTTTGGTGTTATCGCGACCTTTATCACCTTCTTTTATGACGCCAAAGGCTGGGACGGCGCGGCCTTTGCCCTGACCCTGTTTAGCCTGGCGTTTGTTGGCTCACGACTGGTCTTCCCGAACAGTATTAACCGTCTGGGCGGCCTGAATGTGGCGATGATAAGCCTTGCCGTCGAGGTGGTTGGGCTGATTCTGGTGGGCATTGCCGATGCGCCGCTGATGGCCAAAATCGGCGTCTTCCTGACGGGAGCCGGTTTCTCGCTGGTCTTCCCGGCGTTGGGCGTAGTGGCGGTAAAAGCCGTGCCGCAACACAATCAGGGGGCGGCGCTTGGCACCTATACGGTATTTATGGATATGTCGCTGGGGATAACCGGACCGCTTGCTGGCCTGCTGATGAGCTGGTCTGGGGTGTCGATGGTTTATCTGCTGACGGCGGTGCTGGTTGCCGGGGCGTTACTGCTGACGTGGTGGCTAAAAAAACGGCCTCCAGTGGAGGCCGCATCCTGATCAGTTGATGACCAGGGTATTAACGATGTTTTCTGCCGCGGTCTGCGCCTGCTGCTGGTTATCAGCCGGCAGCGTGACCTGCAGGGTCAACAGCTTGTTGTCGATTTTGCCCAGCACCACGGTGGACCAGGCTGTCTGGCCTTTCGCGGAGATAATGCTGTCGAGCTGTTGCAGCGTCTGGCCTTTGATCTCGATAGATTTGTTGGTCACGACCTGCAACTGCGGGTCGCGGCTGCGCTGTTGGTCTTCAAGACGTTTTGCCAGCGTATCCAGACCTTCCTGGGTGTCATCGCCGACGATCACGATTACCGCTTTCTGCCCGGAAGCATCAGAGTAAACGTGCATATTATTGGCCTGAGTCCCCAGTTTTCCGCTCTGATCGGTCATATCTGCAGGCAGTGAAAAGCTGAGTTTGCCGTCCAGCAGTGACACTGGCAGCCCGGAAGCGTTGCTTTGGGCTGAGGCTCCCTGTGCAGGTGCTTTACTGTCGCTGTTGTCGCAGGCCGCCAGGCCCATCACCAGCAGGCCAATACCGACATATTTAACCAGATTGCGCATTGACTTCTTCCTTTCGATAAACAGCCATAACGGCTCATGCGTCCATATTACCACAACTGGCAATGCGTAGATTTAACTGGTCTGTAACGCTGATAATTCAGATTTGTCTGCCAGCCTTTTCAGCAACATATTCAACAAGACGCCATACATCGGCAGGAAGAACGCAATGCTGATGATGACCTTAAAGGCGTAGTCCACCAGCGCGATTTCCATCCAGTGCTCTGCCATAAAAGGATCAGGGCTGTGCCAGAAGGCAATAAAGAAGAACGCGAGAGTGTCGCTGGCATTGCCAAACACCGTCGAGGCTGCCGGAGCCATCCACCAGCGTTTGTTCTGCCGCAGACGGTTAAACACATGCACGTCGAGGATTTGTCCCAGCGCGTAAGCCATAAAGCTCGCGCTGGCGATACGCGCCACAAACAGATTGAAGTGCGCCAGAGCGCCAAATCCTTGCCAACTCCCCATATAAAACAAAGAAGAGATGATGTAGGAGATAACCAGCGCCGGGATCATCACCGCGAAGATAATGCGTCGCGCCAGCGGAGCGCCAAATATACGCACCGTCAGGTCGGTTGCAAGGAAGATAAAAGGAAAACTGAAGGCGCCCCAGGTGGTATGCAAACCGAAAATGTTGACGGGGAGCTGCACCAGATAGTTGCTGGAGGTGATCACCAGCAAGTGGAACAGGGATAGCCAGAACAGCGCTTTCATGCGCTGAGAGTGTGAAAACTGCGTCATATTGTGACCTTTTTAGTGTTTGGGGTGAGGGAACCCAATAAATACGTAACACGCTATTTTACTTGCCATTTTGATATCAGGCAGTGCTCGCCATCCTCACGTACTCAGAGTACGCTCCGGTTGCTGCGCGCTGGCTTCAATCAAACTGGCTGCGATAATAACGCGTGTTTGCCGGGCATAAGTGTCGTGCAAAGCCGCCGCATGATACTGCAACAGCCATTGGATGCAATGGTTATTTTTAACGCAATCGTTAACCTTGCTTGCGTCACAAAAAAGGCGGCGTAAACTAAGGCCGTTTTTTACCCTGTGAGATGACGATGACCGACCCCTTTACTTGTGCCGACCATACGCTTGATGCGCTGGGTCTGCGCTGCCCTGAACCCGTAATGATGGTACGCAAAACCGTACGCACGATGCAGGCTGGTGAAACTTTGCTGGTAATTGCTGACGATCCCGCCACGACCCGCGATATCCCCGGTTTCTGCCGTTTTATGGAACACGAGCTGGTGGCCCAGCAGACAGAATCTCTGCCGTATCGCTACCTGGTGCGCAAAGGGCAGTAGCATTTCTCCCTCTCCCTGTGGGAGAGATACCGTCTTGCGGTTCAGGCCGCAAGCGGTATTTCAGCGTCGAACATGCGGCCCGATTTCACTACCCCA
>NZ_CBFFRJ010000059.1:0-29988 GCF_965644225.1 Phytobacter sp. V91
GAATTATCTGGCGATGGTGAAACTGGGTTGTATCCGATTGTTTTATAAAAGGTTATGTAATTAAGGGACACGGCCTAATACAGATAAGGACTCCACTGAACCCCACCGATTAAATCGCACCTTCCTTAGCTGCTAAAATAATACCCAGGATTTCCCTTTGTCTTTAACACTGACGTGGAATGCATAATGCTTTATGTATCGTGGGACCCTATACTTATCGGCATTTCTTTTGTTGTTGCCTTCATTGCCTCTTTTGTCGCCCTGGACAGTGCAACCAAAATTTGCTCATCGGATTTACGCAGTGCGCTTTTCTGGCGAATCTGTGGGGGCGCAACCTTAGGAATGGGGATCTGGTCAATGCATTTTGTCGGCATGCTGGCCATGAAAATGCCCATTGTGATGCATTACGACATTATGCTTACCATCGCCTCTTTCTGGGTGTCTCTGATAGCCGCTACGCTGGCGATAAACGTGGCCGTGAGCCGGGAAAAACTCCCTTTATCCCGCCTGCTGTTAGCCACCTGCATTTTAAGCTCCGGCGCAGTGGTCATGCACTCTCTCGGCATGCTGGCCCTGACGGATTATCTCGTTCTTTACTGGAACAAGACGCGCCTCTTTTTTGCCATTGTGATTGCTTTTCTCGCTTCAGGTCTGGCGCTGTGGCTGGCTTTTGGTCGCAAGACAAATCGCCACCGCACCTACATTAACCATGTTCTTGCCGCATTGGTGATGGGCATGACTATCTGCTCAATGCACTATTTAGCCATGAGCGCGGTAGAGTTCAGCAACACGAAAGAAGGTACGGGTATTATTCTGCACGGTAGTGCGCGCACAGCGATGCACTCCAGCGTCAGTGAAACCGGACTATCGATTTGGGTTTCCACCTCGACGCTGATCGTTCTCGGGATCATGCTTTTCATTTCACTTATCGATTCGCAACTACGTACGTCACGGTTAACGGAAAGTTTACGCCAGCTAAATATGCAGTTGGAAAAACAGGCCTGGTTCGATCCCTTAACCCATTTACCTAATCGCATTCAGTTTGATAATCGTCTGGATGAATGCCTCGCCAGCGCAATTGAACAACGCCAGCGCTTCGCATTGCTGTTTATGGATCTCGACAGGTTCAAACAGGTTAATGACATGTGGGGACATCATATCGGGGATCTGCTGTTAAAGTCGGTGGCCATACGGCTAAAACAGTGCATCACTGAGGAGATGACCCTTGCCCGCCTTGGCGGCGATGAGTTTATTTTGCTGGTACCGGATAAGAATGATGATGAAGTCACCACCCTGGCTCGTCGCCTCGTTGATTCCATTCAGGCGCCGTTTTACGAAGCCGGTCATGTTATTAGTGTGTCACTAAGCGTGGGGATCAGCTTTTTCCCCTCGCATGGCGATACCTCGCAGGATTTAAAATTCAAAGCAGATGCCGCCATGTACAATGTCAAACAGAACGGTCGCAACGGCTGGGAAATCTGGCATCCGACAATGCAACATATCGCGGCTAACACCCCGGTTTATCTGTCAGATTTACCTGCCGGTCAGTGATAGATCAGCGCACAGGATCCCCTTGTGCAAAAATAAGCAGCCTCCTCTTCAGTTTGCCCTCAAGTTGCACGAAATAATTGCCGAAAAGGTATTATCTGGTAAGTTAAAATTACGTAAAATTCGTAACTTATCCATAACGCTGGCATTACTGCGCACGTAAAGGGGAATAGCCTATGCTGACAAATCACCTGGATGCGCTCAATCTGCTGACAACCCCGGTGTGGGTTGTGTCGCCAGATACCGAAAAGGTGCTTTTCTCCAACAGTCAGGCGCAAAAAATTGCGGCGGGCAGTTCATTGCTGGAAATGCGCACCGGTAAATACTCAGCCCTGGCGCAGCGCCATCTGGCGATGTATCTGGCAGGCCTGCAAAATGGCGATGAGATAGTCGAAATCTGGACCGTTTCCCCCACCGGTGAAGCCACCACCCTGAGCTGCAAGGCGTTGCTGCGAACCCTTGAAGGACTGGGCGATGTGATTGTGTTTGAAGGTATGCCCGTCAGCAATACCTCAGGACTAAAAGCCAGTCGTTCCACCACCTACCGGCCGCGCAAGCATGGTTTTTATGCCCGTTTTTTCTATACCAACTCTGCACCGATTCTGCTGATTGATCCGGCCCGTGATGGCCTGATCGTGGATGCCAATGTTGCTGCATTGCATTTCTATGGTTACAGCTATGAGCAGATGTGCCAGCGGCATACCTGGGAGATTAATACTCTGGGTCGCGGCATTTTGCCGGTGATGGCAGAAATCGCCCGTTTGCCTGGCGGGCATAAACCGCTTAATTTTGTCCATGTGCTGGCCGATGGCTCCACCCGCCATGTTCAGACCTACGCCGGGCCGATTGAAATTTACAACGATCGCCTGATGCTGTGCATTATCCACGATATCACCGAACAAAAACGGCTGGAGCAGGAGCTGGAATATGCCGCACATCGCGATGCGCTGACCGGTTTGCTCAATCGCCGTCAGTTCTATCATCTGACCGAACATATTTTGCCGACCGCACAGGACTTCAGTTTGCTGCTGATCGATGTCGACCACTTCAAACATATCAACGATCAATTCGGCCATCAGACAGGTGATGAAGTACTGATCCAGCTTTCCCGTGCCCTTGAGCAACAGGTGAGTAAAGGGAGTTTCGTGTTCCGCTGGGGAGGTGAAGAGTTCCTGCTGCTGTTGCCCATGGCTTCACTTGACGCGGCGCTGGAAGTGGCTGAAAGCATTCGCTTAACGCTGGCAAATCTCAGGTTGCCCGACCTGCCGCCTTTTACCGTCAGCATTGGGGTGGCGCGTCATCAGCCGGAGGAGAGCCTGGATGAGTTATTTAAACGCGTGGATGGCGCTCTGTATAACGCCAAGAATAACGGGCGTAATAAGGTGCTTGCCGCCTGATAACAGATAAACCAATGCGCCCGGGGATGGACGCATTGTCAACACGATGCGGTTAATGAATACCCAGCCGCCAGGCAAAATCTATCTCTTCTTTTAACTCACTGTGTGAGAGCGTGAGTAAATCGGCAAATTCCAGACTGAGCTGTTTTAATTTCTTAAGATATTGCGCAGGTGTCATTGTGCTTTTGTCACGGCGTAAGTATTCAATAGCCAGTTGGGTGGGGTCTAATGCAGTCTCCATATCATCCTCTGTAGCGGTTAAAGAATAACCACTATAGCACATTCCAACGGCTCTATTTTGACCTGAAGCCGGTTAACCTGACTCTGACGTCAGGATCCCCAGCTCATTTTCGTGAGCAACAAGCAATATAATTCAGTTGCTTACGGTGCGTGCGAAAATAGCGGAACATGCCGGTGAAACGCAGGCGGTTTTCGCGCGTTCGCATTCCGTTAAAGACAATTTTCAGCGCCCGTCCCACGCCTTCGTCGCGAATAAGCCCGACGGGAGTCATCAGTGACATGGCCCCATTTCGGGTTACAACCTGCTCAAAGCCGCTATCAACAAACAGCTGACGCCAGTTATCCTGACTCATCGGACTGACATGAGATTTCACCACGTTTTGCAGTTGCCCGTAGGCCGCCGATGCCAGCTCGCCGCGCGTCAACATGATGTCGTGAGTCAGCAGGTGACCGCCTTTTTTCAGCACGCGGTAGTATTCGTTGACCAGCTTCACTTTGGCCTTATCGGCATACATGGTCAGCATGGCCTCATTAATCACCACGTCAAAACTTTCGTCGGGGAAAGGTAACCGGGTAGCGTTGGCTTCGAGGATGTTGATCCTGTCGCTGAGCCCCGCTTGTTTCACATTTTGCCTGGCGGTTTCCAGCGCCTGTTTATCCATATCAATGGCGCAAATCTGGCAACCAAAGCGCTGCGCCAGTTCAATAGAGGTGGTGGCCATATTACACGCGATTTCCAGTACCTGGCTCCCGGCGTTTAACTGCGCCTGCTGAATAAGCCACTCAGTGACTTCCACCCCACCCGGGCGTAAACGCGTTTTCCCCAGACTGGCTAAAAACGTATGTCCTGCTTTTTCACTCACACTCATATTGAAACCCCCACAAAAGATGCATTACAAATACATCATTTAATGCGGAAAGTGAACAATGAGAATGATTTTTGTTTACCTGGATCAATTTTGTGCGGAACACACAAAAATTGGGGTTGATCGCGCGAATGATAAAGATTATCTTTCTCATCACTGAATAGTTGACTGCAACAGTCAGGTATTCAGTACGACATTGCTCACATTGCTTCCAGTATTATTTGCCCGCTTCACTGAAGCGGGCTTTTTTTTGCCTTCGACGACGGGCTCGATAGATTTCCTCAATTAGAGATATAGACATTAACTATCTGAATTATCATTAAAAACACAATAGCAATACAAAAGGTAGTGTTATATTTCTCTCGCTTAAAAATCTAACGAATTTGCACTTGCAGCCCTCAGGAGAAGATCGGATTTCCCTCTCCTGAGGGATTTTTTTTATTAAGCTGTCTGCACCGGTCAGTGCCTGAGCAGGTACATCGTACGCGTATAGGCCACATCTTCCGGGTTATTGATCGGATAGCCTTTCAGCCAGGGTTTGATCAGGCGACCGTTGGTGTACTGGTAGACAGGGATGATCGGGGCTTTTTCCGCAATGATTTTCTCTGCCGCATTGTAGTCTGCGTTACGGGCGCTGAGTTGTGTCTCCTGTGCCGCCTGGGCAACGACCTTATCGTAGGCCGGATCGCTAAAGCGCGTAATATTGCCGCTGTGTCCAGAGGTCAGTAACGAAAGGAAGGTTGAGGCTTCGTTATAATCGCCGACCCAGGATGCGCGAACCACATCAAAATTGCCGCTGTTACGGCTGTCGAGATAGGTTTTCCACTCCTGATTTTGCAACTTAACGTCAACACCGAGGTTCTTTTTCCACATCGAGGCGACAGCAATTGCAATTTTCTGGTGTGTTTCAGACGTGTTATAGAGCAGCGTCAGATTCAACGGCCGTTGCGGACCGTAGCCAGCCGCCAGCAACAGGGTTTTGGCCTGCGCATTCAGCTCTTCCTGACTCATTTGCTCCATGGCTGAAGGCTGCGGCTGGAACCCGGCGGTCACATCCGGCGTAAAGCGCCAGGCCGGTTTCTCACCGGTTCCCAGTACCTTTTCCGCCATGATCCGTCTGTCGACCGTCATACTCAACGCCAGCCGCACCCGCGGATCCGCAGTTGGTCCTTTTTGGGTGTTAAGTGCGTAATAGTAAGTACCCAACTGTGGCGGGGTATAGACCTGGCCGGGGATCTCTTTCAACAGCTTTTGGTACAGGCTTTTCGGGAAGGATTCCGTGATGTCGATGCCCCCCGCCAGATAACGGTTAGTAGCAGCGGTTTCCTGATTGATGGGGACAAAGGTCACCTTCTGAATAACGGTTTTGGCGTTGTCCCAGTAATATTTATTGGGCGTGAACTCCAGTTTTTCATTCACTACCCGGTTGGCGAGCACATAGGCGCCGTTACCCACCAGATTTCCCGGTCGCGTCCACTCCTTTCCACTTTCGACATTGGCTTTTTGTACCGGATAAAACGCAAAACTTGCGGCCATACTGGCAAACCAGGGCAGTGGTTTATCCAGCTGCACGCGCAGGGTTCTGTCATCCACCGCCGTGACGCCAAGCTTATCCGGCGTGACTTTACCGTCAATAATCGCCTGCGCCTGGGTGATGCTCGCCAGTGCGGCAAAAGAGGCAAAAGGCGAGGTCGTTTTCGGATCCATCAGTCGTTGCCAGCTGTAGACAAAATCCTGCGCCGTCACCGGCGTGCCGTCCGACCACTTCGCGTTGCTGCGCAGGGTGAATGTCCAGATGCGGTTGTCGTTGCTTTGCCATTTTTCCGCCACGCCAGGCACAATCTCCCCTTTTTCGTTCTGGTTCACCAGCCCTTCATACAGGTCACGGATCACCTGAATTTCCGGCAGACCAGCGGCTTTCGCCGGATCCAGAGTCGCGGGCTCATCCTTAATATGGCGAACCAGCTCTTGCTTTTGTGCAAGCGTCGCACCCTCTGGCACATCCGCCGCCCACGCAAATGAGGTAAAACCGCACAAATAAAGCGCACAACTGACAAGCGTCACAGGATGCTTCATGTGATCTCCTTTTAATTTTGAAGCAAAGCGAAAGATGAGGTAATTATTTGTTTTAACACGGGGAGAATGCAAATTACAGTCATTGAAAAATTGACGCGAATCCCTTTTCGATTCATCGCCGCCAATTTGCCGGGTCGGCAAAAATACCCGACACTGGATCTATGCCAACAAGACACAAGGATGCTTATGCCTGTCACACGACCACGACCTGAACGCGGTGCGTTTCCTTCCGGTAGCCAGACGTACGGCTATTCGTTACTCGGCGCGCCTTTGATATGGTTCCCGGCGCCACAGGCCTCCCGCGACAGCGGGCTGATCATTGCCGGAACCCACGGCGACGAAAATTCGTCGGTGGTGACCCTCTCCTGCGCGCTGCGCACCTTAACGCCCGAGCTGCGCCGCCACCATGTGGTGCTGGCGGTTAACCCGGACGGCTGCCAGTTGGGTTTAAGAGCAAATGCCAGCGGCGTTGATCTTAATCGTAATTTTCCGGCGGCCAACTGGAAAGCGGGGGAAACCGTCTATCGCTGGAACAGCGCAGCTCCTGAGCGCGATGTGGTGCTGTCAACAGGAGAGCGCCCAGGCTCTGAAGCGGAAACCCAGGCGCTGTGCACTTTGATCCATCAGATTCGCCCGGCATGGGTGGTGTCGCTGCACGATCCGCTCGGCTGCGTTGAGGATCCGCGTCGTACGTTCTTTGGCGAGTGGCTGGCAGAGCAATTCGCCCTGCCACTGGTGAGTAGCGTTGGCTATGAAACGCCAGGCTCGTTCGGTAGCTGGTGCGCCGATATGCACCTGCATTGCATCACGCTCGAATTCCCGCCGGTCTCCTCGGATGAAGCCAGCGAGAAATATCTGAGCGCGATGACGGCCCTGCTGCATCATGAGGTGGAGAGATGAAGCTGGCCGGGGGTGAAGTGCAGCGCTGGCTCCACGTCCACCGCCAGCCAGGTCGGGCCATCCAGATCGGCAAAGCGTACCCGGCCTGCCAGCGGTAAAGCCGCGTTTATCGCCCGCGAGGTGCAGATCATGCAGCCGAGCATCAAACCAAACCCCAGTGCGCTGGCTTCATCCGCCAGCGCCAGCGCCTCGGTCAAACCGCCGGTTTTATCCAGCTTAATATTGACCATCTCATAGCGCCCCACCAGCCCCGACAGATCCCTGCGCGTGTGGCAACTTTCATCGGCGCAAATCGGCAACGGGTGAATAAAATTCGCCAGAGCGCTGTCGTCATCTACGGGTAAGGGTTGCTCAAGCATGGCCACATTGAGGTCGGCGAGCAGCTGGCATCTCGCCGCCAGCCCTTCGCTGCGCCAGGCTTCGTTAGCATCGACAATCAGCGTCGCATCCGGCGCGGCTGCGCGGATCGCCACCAGCCGTTCGCTGATCAGATGGTCATCAAGCTTAATTTTCAGCAGCCGGGCGCCGTTTTCATATAAGGCCGCCGCACTGGCCGCCATCTGTTCCGGCGTGCCAATCACCACCGTCTGAGCAGTCGCAAGCGTTGCAGGCAGCGTGGCGCACGCGTAGTCGGTAAGCGTTTTGTGCAGACGGCGGGCTTCAAGATCCCAGAGGGCGCAGTCCACGGCGTTACGCGCCGCTCCTGCGGGCATTAGCGCCTGTAAATCATCACGGCTGAGTCGATTTTCCAGTTGCCTGATATGGCTCATGATTTCGGCAATCACCGAGGCTTCGCTTTCCCCGTAACGCGGATACGGGGTGCATTCCCCCACCGCTTTCACCCCGTCTTCTTCCAGTTCAACCACCACCACCCGCGCTTCATTACGGCTGCCTCGCGAGATCACAAAAGGCGTATGCAGCGGCCAGTTTTCCTCGTACACCTTCACACTTCGCATCGTTTGCTCCTTTGCCAGCATCCAGACGAGTATAGATTCGAAATTAGGTTTGCCGTGCTCCTTGCTTTCGGCATAAACTACGGCCGAAGTTAACTATTTGTAAACAGGAAGATATCTATGTCACAAGTTGTCCATTTCCAGGGTAATCCCGTTTCTGTTGTCGGCCAGATCCCGGCGCAAGGGAGCAATGCTGCTGCTTTCTCTCTCGTTGCCAAGGACCTGTCTGACGTGGCATTAAGCCAGTTTGCAGGCAAGCGTAAAGTGCTGAATATTTTCCCGAGCATCGATACCGGCGTGTGTGCGGCATCCGTGCGTAAGTTCAACGAGCTGGCGACTGAAATCAACGATACCGTGGTTCTGTGCGTCTCCGCAGACCTGCCGTTTGCCCAGTCTCGTTTCTGCGGTGCTGAAGGTCTGAGCAACGTGATTACGCTTTCAACCCTGCGTAACCCGGAATTCCTGCAAGACTACGGCGTAGGCATTGCAGAAGGCGCGCTGAAAGGTCTGACCGCCCGTGCGGTTGTCGTCATCGACGAAAACGACAAGGTGATTTTCAGCCAGCTGGTGAACGAAATTACCAATGAGCCGGACTACACCTCTGCGCTGGAAGTACTGAAAGGCTAATCTTCAGTATTGCCCGGTAACATGCTTTACCGGGCATCATCAGTTTTACTCTTCACCCTTCTTCTGATTCAGACCATATTCACGCAGCTTGTTGGCAATCGCCGTATGCGAGACGCCAAGCCGTTTTGCCAGCTTACGCGTGCTGGGGAAACTGCCGTAGAGCTGAATCAGTACCGAACGTTCAAACCGGCTGGTTATCTCATCCAGCGAACCTTCCATTGCTTCTTCCCCCACGGCGAGGGTTGCAGCATCGTAATCGGGTAAGATGATGTCCTGGGCGCGTAATTCATAACCTTCCAGCTGCGTCAGCGCCCGGTAAATTGCATTTTTAAGCTGTCGCACGTTGCCCGGCCAGCTGTAACGGCTGAGGATCTGATTAAGTTCATGAGCCAGTTTCGGCCTTGGTACGCCCTGCTCGTCGGCAAAGCGGGCCACAAACAGTTCGGTGAGCGGCATGATGTCCTGCGGCCGATCCCGCAGCGGCGGCAAATTGAGGGTTAACACATTGAGGCGATAATAGAGATCTTCGCGGAACATCCCTTTTTGAACCAGATCAACCAGATTACGCTGCGTGGCGCAAATCACCCGCACATCCACATGCACTTCATGATCTTCCCCGACCCGGCGGAAAGTACCGTCGTTGAGAAAACGCAGCAGTTTAACCTGCATCCGTGGTGACATTTCCCCAATTTCATCCAGCAGTACTGAGCCGCCATTGGCCTGCTCGAAGAAGCCCTTTTTACCCTCCGGCGCGTGACCAAACAGCTCGCTTTCCACCGCATCTTCCGGGATGGATGCGCAGTTAAGCGCCAGATAAGGTTTCGCCGCCCGTGGGCTGGCGAGGTGACAGGCATGGGCCAGAAGATCTTTCCCCGTCCCGGTGTCACCCACAATCAGTAACGGCGCGGTCAAGTTAGCCAGTTTACGCGCCTGATCCAGCACCTGACGCATTTTTGGGCTAACCGCCACAATCTGACTAAAGGCACTCAGATCCTGAGCGGAGAGATTCTGCAGCTGGCGACCCATACGGGCTGTTGAGCGCAACATGACCACCGCCCCGGTCAGAACAGGATCACCGGTTTCCCCTTCCAGATGGACAGGAGTTACCTCCATCAGGAAATTCTGCCCGTTAATGGCAACATGCTCACTCTGAGAGAGATGAGGATTGCTTTCCAGCCAGCGGACAAAGTTAAATCCGGAAATCAGCTGTGCGGCGTTGAAGTTGCGCAGTTTATCCTGGTCCTGGCTAAAAAGCTGACAGCTGGCCGGGTTTGCCAGCTCGATTTTACTTTTCATGTCCAGGGAGAGCACCGGCTCCGGCAGCGCCTCAAGCACGGCGCTCATGGCACGGTGTTCACGCTCGGAAGGCATCCATAACACGGTACGCACATCCGTCACGCCGGGAATACGACGAATTTCAGCCATCAGGCTGCTGAATGTATCAAAGGCGAGTGCCGCAAAATTGAGGTAGATACGCCCTACGGGATCAATTTCAATGCCGCGTAAATCGATACCACGCAATACCAGCAAATCCAACAGCTCGCGAGTCAGACCCAATCGGTCTTCACAAAACACTTCAAGACGCATGGAAACAACACCCTAAATTATCCATTCATGTGGCGATAATATGTCAGTTCACGTCCGGCAGGAAGATGTTGTCAACAATTATTGACAGTTTGCGGAAAAAACGGGCGCTGTGGCGTAAAGTTAAGCGCGCAGTCCCGTTTGAAGGAGCTGTCAGGAGGGGGATTTACTCTTTTGTAACGTCTCTTTGACCTGCACAATCAACTGACGACGGAAATCGCCCAGTCGCGGTTTGTCATCCTCAAGCCAGGGCAGCGGACGGCAAAGCTCCATCGCTTTGATCCCAAGCCTGGCGGTGAGTAAGCCTGCGCCTATGCCCTGAGCGGCGCGGGCAGACAGGCGCGCGGCCAGATCCTGCGACATCCAGTCCATCCCCACTTCGCGAACCATTTCGCTGGCGCCGGCAAAGGCAATATTCAGTAACACCAGTCGGAACAGGCGCAGGCGACTGTAGTACCCAAGTTCGATACCGTAGAGCGCGGCGATACGATTAATCAGACGCAGATTTCGCCACGCGATAAAAGCCATATCCACAACCGCCAGCGGGCTGACGGCAATCATCAGCGTCGACTCTGCCGCTGAGCGGCTAATTTCACGTCGGGCCTGGCTGTCGAGTACGGGCTGCACAATCTGCGCATACAGGCGCACCACCTCACGATCGTTTTGCGTCTCATGGATGGCGCCGTACCAGCGTTGCAACGCCGGATGGGCATGATCGATATTCGCCTGGCGCGCCAGATTTTCACAAAATGCGCGTCCTTTGCCAGTGCCATGACTGTGCAGCAGATCCCGCGCTTCATCACGGGCCTGGGCGCGCTGGCGCAAACGCCATAAACGCCGCCATTCGCTGGCAACAGATCCCACGCCAGCCCCGACGATAAGCGCCCCGGCAGCGCAGCCGCCAATGGCGACCCAGTCCTGAGTTTGCCAGGCATTGATTGCCCATTGCACCCCCTGCCCGACAACGCTCGCCCCGAACAGCGTCAGGCCGGTCAGCACCATCTTGCGCCACAGGCTGCGTTTTGGCCGCAATGCGGAGTCAACGACCGCTTCCAGGCGGCTGTCTTCCTCTTTCTCATCTAAGCTGACAGGGGAAAAGTTGTCCGCCTGCGCGGCATCGAAGGTTTGTGCCGCTTTGAAACGGGCGCTGGTTTCTGCTTCCAGCGGTCCGGCAAAATCGATACGCGGTTTTAGCGGTTCGGTCATCGCAATTTGTCTCCCAGTAAAAATTCCAGTGCCGCATCCAGACGGATATGCGGTAACGGTTTATCGACATCCAGCGCCTGGGGGCGAAAAGATTCAAACTGGAACCCCTGTTTATCCCAGAAAGCCTGCCCCGGCAGACGGGCCGGTACTTCGCCCGGATAAAAGGTCAGCGGCTCTCCGTCATGCAGACGATGTCCCCGCAGGGCCGGGATCTTTTCACCATTGACATCGATCAGGCCGCTTTGCGTCGCCTGCACTGACGCTAAGCCCACGCAGTCCATAGCAATGCCTTCAAAAGCGGCGTTTTGCCATGCGTCCTGGATCAGTTGCTGAAGAAGCGAGACCATATTGCCATGCTGATCGACCGTCACATGGTCAGCTTTGGTGGCCGCGAACAGCAGTTTATCTATTACCGGCGAAAACAGACGTCTGAACAACGTGCGTTGCCCGTAGTGAAAACTTTGCATCAGTTGGGTCAGCGCCAGGCGCATATCATTGAACGCCTGCGGCCCGCTGTTGAGAGGTTGCAGGCAGTCGACCAGCACAATCTGGCGGTCAAATCGCAAAAAATGATTCTTGTAGAAATCCTTTACCACGTGCTCACAGTAGTAGTTAAAACGTTCCCGGAGCATACCGGCATTGGTCTGCTTCCCGGCCTGAGCCAGCCTCGCCTCCCCGCTGTCATCCACATCCGGCCACGGGAAAAATTGCAGTGCCGGCGCTCCGGCCATATCGCCCGGCAGGACAAAGCGCCCAGGCTGGATGAAATGCAGCCCTTCACGTTTGCAGTGGTGCAGGTAATCGGTCCAGGCGGCGGCAATTTCCGCCAGTCGGTTTTCGTCAGCGGGTGCCAGCGGATCCAGCCCCTGGGTGAGCTTGCGCCATTGCGCCGACCAGGCTCCACGCTGCCCCTGTAGTAAGCCGGTCATCTGGCGCGACCAGGTGAGATAATCCTGTGCCAGCATGGGTAAATCCAGCAGCCACTCCCCCGGGTAATCGACAATCTCAAGATACAGCGTTGAGGTGTCTTTAAAGTGGCGCAGCAGCGAATCCTGAGAGCGATAGCGTAATGCAAGGCGAATTTCGCTTACCCCCCGGGTTGGCGTCGGCCAGACGGGCGGCGTGCCATACAACTGCGCCAGTCCTTCATCGTAGGTAAAGCGTGGGATGCCAAAATCCCGCTGGGGTACACGTTTTACCCCAAGCAACCGTTCTTCACGGACGGCGCTAAGCAGCGGCAGTCGTGAACCGGCGTGAATATTCAGCAGTTGGTTAACCATTGCCGTAATAAAGGCGGTTTTGCCGCTGCGGCTCAGCCCGGTCACGGCCAGGCGCAAATGTTTGTCCATTCCCCGGTTGACCAGTGCATTGAGTTCATTTTTCCAACGTTCAATCGCCATTCCGTGCCGCCATGAAATTTGAAAATGTTTTTGTAGAATATACCCTAAATAATTCGAGTTGCAGGAAGGCGGCAACGCAGCGAATCCCGGGAGCTTACTGAAGTAAGTGACCAGGCTGAGCGAGGAAAGCCAACGCACATGCAACCTGAAGTATGACGGGTATAGATTAAGTAAGGGCTTTTACTGACCTTATCAAGGCGACGTGGTGAGCACGCCGCCGTGCGGGACAGACTGTTACGGTTTGATAAAACGGTTTGAGAACTTGCTCGCCACGCGATTGAGCACCGGCTCCAGCGCAAAAGCCAGCAACAGTTTTACCGGGCGGCGGGCAACGGATTTCACCGCCCAGCCGGCAACACCTGCCGGGCCAAAACGCAGTGCCGCCAGCAACGCCAGTTTTCCGACGATTTTCATCCCTGGTTTGATTTTCTGTGTTGCCTGTTGCCATTTCGCCATGGTGCTTTACCTCTTAATTAAAGCTGTCGAAAGCGACTACGCAGTGAAAAGGTATCGGAGGTCACGTAGCGCTCCATCTCCCGCAGTCGTTTTTCTCCGGCATCCAGCTCGGCATCAACCCGGTCCAGTAATTCGCGGCTGGTGGGGGAATTTTCACCCTCAGTGAAATTGTCCGGCAGCGGATCCAGTACAAACGTCATAATGATATAAGCCACCAGCACCGGGAAAAACAGCCCGAACAACATGGCCAGAGCCGTTATCAAACGGATCAATTTCACCGGGACGTCGAGATATTGTGCAACCCCGGCGCATACCCCTTTCACCATGCCCTGTTGAGGGATACGCCACAGTTTTTTATTCAGATTTAAACCGGCCATCAGCGATCTCTCCAGTTGGGATGCTCCGCATCAAGAATATCTTCCAGCGCCTGGATCCGTTCGCGCATGCGTCTTGCCTCATCGGTCAGTTCCGCCAGGCGTTGCTGCTCATTTTGCGAAAGCTCGCCCTGGGCAGAACGGTTGTTGTAATGCATCCATAACCAGACCGGTAAAACAAACAGAACGAACAACGTCAGGGGAATAGCCAGAAAAAGCGCGCTCATGTGTACTCCTTACAGGTGAAAAAGGGGCGGTATCTCCCGATACCGCCTGCAAAGTCAGTGCAGCCAGTTACTGATTATCCTGTTTCATTTTGGCTTTCAGCTGCGCCAGTTGCTCGCTGATTTCATCATCAGCTTTCAGCTCGGAAAACTGCTGATCCAGGCTTTTCTGTTTGCCAAAACCGTGACTTTCCGCTTCAGCTTCCATTTGATCAATACGACGTTCAAAAGATTCGAAACGCGCCATCGCCTCATCGATTTTGCCGCTGTCCAGCTGGCGACGCACATCGCGGGAAGAGTTCGCCGCCTGGTGGCGCAGAGTCAACGCCTGCTGACGCGCACGGGTTTCGCTCAGTTTATTCTCCAGCTCGCCGATCTCTTTCTTCATGCGGGTCAGGGTTTCATCCACCAGGGTAACTTCCTGCTCGAGGGTGTCGAAAATGGTGGTGACTTTTTGTTTCTCAATCAGTGCGGCACGAGCCAGATCTTCTTTCTCTCTGCGCAGCGCCAGTTCAGCCTTTTCCTGCCACTCTTCCTGCTGGGCGTTCGCCTGTTCGATACGACGCACCAGCTGTTTTTTCTCCGCCAGCGCACGGGCGGAGGTGGAACGAACTTCCACCAGCGTGTCTTCCATTTCCTGAATCATCAGACGCACCAGCTTTTGCGGATCCTCTGCCTTTTCCAGCAGCGAGTTGATGTTGGCGTTCACGATGTCGGCAAAACGAGAAAAAATACCCATAATATGTTCCTCTTGATTTCTGTAATCGGGCACGGCCCTGCTTACTGGCTATTACAAAGTTCGTGCCAGTTTTATAAACGATTGATTAAATTATAAATATTCAATTTTACCGCTGCGTCTTTTTAGACTACAGTGGTTAATAACGCTAACAAGTGGCGAATTTCATCATGAGTGAACATAAAGATAACCTCCTCGGCGAAGCCAACAGTTTTATTGAGGTCCTGGAGCAGGTTTCGCGCCTGGCCCCACTTGATAAGCCGGTACTGGTGATTGGTGAACGCGGTACCGGCAAAGAGTTGATTGCCAACCGGCTGCATTACCTCTCTTCCCGCTGGCAGGGGCCGTTTATTTCCCTCAACTGCGCCGCGTTAAATGAAAACTTACTCGACAGCGAGCTTTTCGGTCATGAGGCGGGTGCCTTTACCGGGGCACAAAAACGCCATCCCGGACGCTTTGAACGGGCTGACGGGGGAACCCTGTTTCTCGATGAACTGGCGACGGCCCCCATGCTGGTTCAGGAAAAACTGCTGCGGGTGATTGAGTATGGTGAACTTGAACGCGTGGGCGGCAGTCGGCCTTTGCAGGTAAACGTCAGGCTGGTGTGCGCCACCAATGCTGATTTACCGGAAATGGTAGACAAAGGTACTTTTCGTGCGGACCTGCTCGATCGCCTGGCCTTTGACGTGGTGCAGCTCCCGCCGCTGCGTCAGCGCCAGAGCGATATCATGTTGCTGGCGGAGCATTTCGCAATCCAGATGTGCCGTGAGCTGGGTTTACCGCTGTTTTCCGGGTTCAGCAGCCAGGCAAAGGAAACCCTGTTGCATCACCGCTGGCCGGGCAATATTCGTGAACTGAAAAACGTTGTAGAACGTTCGGTATATCGCCACGGATCCAGTGAAAGTCCGCTGGATGAAATTATTATTGACCCTTTTAACCGCCAGACGCCGCCATCGTCCGAAGAGCCCCAGCTAACGCCCGGCCTGCCCTCGTTGCCCGTTGACCTGCGTAGCTTTCAGCTTTATCAGGAGAAAGAGCTGCTGCTTAACAGCCTGCAACAGGCAAAATTTAACCAGAAACGGGCCGCTGAACTTTTAGGTTTAACCTATCACCAGCTGCGGGCATTGTTGAAAAAACACCAGATAAGCTGAAATCGCCGACAATAGCAGCAGTCAATATCAGACTTTTGTACGCAGGCCTGGCAAGTGCGATACACTTTACTCATGAATCTAAAAACGTTGAATAAATCATGCGTCTGGTTTTCCCTTTCCTGCTATTGAGCGCCAGCATATTCTCAGGTGTTGCCCTGGCGGCATCACCCCAGTCTGCACGTGCCGATATTCGCGATAGCGGTTTCGTTTACTGCGTCAACGGGCAGATCAGTACGTTTAACCCGCAGAAGGCCGGCAGTGGATTGATAGTGGATACCCTGGCCGCACAGCTGTATGACCGCCTGCTGGATGTCGATCCCTATACCTATCGCCTGGTGCCGGAATTAGCGGAAAGCTGGGAAGTGCTGGATAATGGCGCGACCTACCGTTTTCATCTGCGCGAAGGCGTGAATTTCCAGACCACCCCCTGGTTTACCCCGCGCCGGACGCTGAATGCCGATGATGTGGTCTTTACCTTTCAGCGTATTTTCAACCGGGAACATCCATGGCATAACGTCAATGGCAGTGCATTCCCCTATTTCGACAGCCTGCAATTTGCCGATTCGGTTCAGAGCGTTCGCAAGCTGGATAACCACACGGTCGAGTTTCGCCTGCGTCAGCCGGACGCCTCATTTTTGTGGCATCTGGCAACCCATTACGCTTCGGTTATGTCGGCAGAATATGCCAATACGCTGGCCAAAAATGACCGCCAGGAACTGCTCGATCGCCAGCCCGTCGGCACCGGCCCGTTCCAGTTAGCGGATTACCGTGCCGGGCAATATGTTCGCTTACAGCGCCACGCTCGTTTCTGGCGCGGCACGCCGCTGATGCCTCAGGTAGTGGTCGATTTAGGCTCCGGCGGTACCGGGCGGTTGTCCAAACTGCTGACGGGCGAGTGCGATGTGCTGGCCTGGCCCGCAGCCAGTCAGCTCACGATTTTGCGTGATGACCCGCGTCTGCGCCTTACGCTGCGTCCAGGGATGAACATCGCCTATCTGGCGTTTAATACCGACAAACCGCCGCTTAACAATCCTGAGGTGCGTCACGCCCTGGCGCTGGCGATTAATAACCAGCGTCTGATGCAGTCGATTTATTACGGAACCGCAGAAACCGCCGCATCGATCCTGCCGCGCGCCTCCTGGGCCTATGACAGCGAAGCCAAAGTGACGGCCTACGATCCGGCGCAATCCCGCGCCCGTCTCAAAGCGCTGGGGCTGGAGAATCTGACCCTGCAACTGTGGGTCCCCACGACCTCCCAGGCGTGGAACCCAAGCCCGTTAAAAACCGCTGAACTTATTCAGGCCGATATGGCCCAGGTCGGGGTTAAAGTGGTGATTGTGCCGGTAGAAGGCCGCTTCCAGGAAGCCCGGCTGATGGACATGAATCACGATCTCACCCTCTCCGGTTGGGCGACTGACAGTAACGACCCGGACAGTTTTTTCCGCCCGTTACTAAGCTGTGCGGCCATTGATTCGCAGACCAACTTCGCCCACTGGTGTCAGCGTGACTTTGATGATGTGCTGAAAAAAGCCCTCCTCTCGCAGCAGCTTTCGGCGCGCATTGACGCCTATGATGAAGCGCAAAAAATTCTGGCGGAGGGGTTGCCCGTTCTGCCGCTGGCGTCATCCCTGCGCCTGCAGGCTTACCGCTATGATATTAAAGGACTGGTGTTGAGCCCCTTCGGGAGTGCCTCATTCGCTGGCGTCTCGCGGGAAAAAGAAGAGGTGAAAAAACCATGATTATCTTTACCTTACGCCGTCTTCTGCTGCTTATCATGACCCTGTTTTTACTGACATTTGTAGGTTTCAGTCTTAATTATTTCACTCCCCACGCTCCGCTTCAGGGCGCTTCCTTATGGAATGCCTGGGTCTTCTGGTTTAGCGGCCTGTTGCACTGGGATTTCGGTGTTTCGAGCATTAACGGACAGTTAATTTCAGAGCAGCTTAAAGACGTTTTCCCGGCCACCATGGAGTTGTGTCTGCTGGCATTTGGTTTTGCCTTACTGATTGGCATCCCGGTCGGAATGCTGGCGGGCATCATGCGCAATAAGTGGCAGGATAAGTTCATCAGCGCTCTGGCGCTGCTAGGGTTTTCCATTCCGGTTTTCTGGCTGGCGCTGCTGCTGACGATGTTCTTTTCGCTGACGCTGGGCTGGCTGCCGGTTTCCGTCCGTTTTGATCTGCTCTATGAGGTCAAAAACGTTACTGGTTTTGCCATTATCGACGCCTGGCTTTCAGATTCTCCCTGGCGTGAAGAGATGATAATGAGTGCGGTACGCCATATGGTCCTGCCGGTGCTGACCCTGGCCGTAGCCCCCACTACCGAAGTGATTCGACTGATGCGGATCAGCACCATTGAAGTGTTTGATAATAACTACATCAAAGCCGCTGCAACCCGTGGGATTTCCCGACTGACCATTCTGCGTCGCCATGTGCTGCATAATGCGCTTCCTCCGGTGATCCCCCGCCTGGGTCTGCAATTTTCCACCATGCTGACGCTGGCGATGATCACCGAAATGGTGTTCAGTTGGCCGGGACTGGGACGCTGGATCATTAACGCTGTTCGTCAGCAGGATTATGCGGCGATTTCGGCAGGCGTGATGGTGATTGGCTCGCTGGTGATTATTGTCAACGTGCTTTCTGACATTCTGGGCGCACTGGCGAACCCGTTGAAACATAAGGAATGGTATGCCTTACGATAGCGTCTACAGCGAAAAGCGGCCACCAGGCGCTCTGCGCACGGTGTGGCGCAAATTCTATGGTGATACCACGGCGATGATTGGCCTGTACGGCTGCGTCGGGCTGGCGGTGCTGTGTATTTTTGGCGGCTGGTTTGCCCCTTATGGCATTGACCAGCAGTTTCTTGGCTATCAGCTATTGCCGCCTTCCTGGTCCCGGTATGGCGAGGTCTCCTTTTTCCTCGGCACCGACGATCTTGGCCGCGATGTGTTAAGCCGTCTGCTCAGCGGTGCCACGCCAACCGTCGGCGGTGCCTTGCTGGTCACTCTCGCCGCCACTATTTTTGGTCTGCTGTTAGGCGTCATAGCCGGAGCCACTCATGGCCTGCGTTCGGCGGTACTGAACCATATTCTCGATACGCTGTTGTCCATCCCCTCTTTGCTGCTGGCCATCATCGTGGTCGCTTTCGCAGGGCCACACCTCTCACACGCCATGTTTGCGGTCTGGCTGGCGATATTGCCGCGAATGGTGCGTTCCATCTACAGCATGGTCCACGATGAACTGGAAAAAGAGTACGTTATCGCCGCGCGTCTCGATGGCGCATCGACCCTCAATATCCTGTGGTTTGCCGTCCTGCCCAATATGACCTCCGGGCTGGTGACGGAAATTACCCGCTCATTGTCCGTCGCTATTCTGGATATTGCCGCCCTCGGTTTTCTCGATCTCGGGGCGCAACTGCCCTCTCCGGAATGGGGCGCGATGCTCGGTGACGCCCTCGAGCTGATTTATGTCGCGCCCTGGACCGTGATGCTCCCCGGCGTGGCTATTATGCTCAGTGTTCTGCTGGTCAATCTGTTCGGCGACGGTATTCGCCGGGCCATTAATGCGGGGGTGGAATAATGCCGCTGCTTGATATTCGTAATCTGACCATCGAAGTGAAAACCGGTGAAAACTGGGTCAAAGCCGTGGACAGGGTCAGCCTGACGCTGGCTGAGGGGGAAATTCGCGGCCTAGTGGGCGAGTCCGGCTCAGGAAAAAGCCTTATCGCCAAGGCTATCTGCGGCGTCAGCAAAGAGAACTGGCGGGTAACCGCCGACCGGATGCGTTTTGACGATATCGACCTGATGCGTCTCTCCGCGCGTGAACGGCGTAAGCTGCTCGGCCATAACGTGTCGATGATTTTCCAGGAGCCGCAGTCCTGCCTGGATCCCTCGGAGCGGATTGGCAAACAGCTGATGCAAAACATCCCCGGTTGGACGTGGAAAGGGAGTCTGTTTCAACGTTTCGGCTGGCGTAAGCGCCGGGCAATTGAACTGCTTCACCGGGTAGGCATTAAAGATCATAAAGATGCAATGCGCAGCTTCCCTTATGAGCTGACCGACGGCGAATGCCAGAAAGTGATGATCGCCATTGCGCTGGCGAATCAGCCTCGCCTGTTGATTGCCGATGAGCCAACAAACGCAATGGAGCCCACTACCAAGGCGCAGATTTTCCGTTTGCTCACCAGACTGAATCAGAATAACAACACCACCATTTTGCTGATCAGTCATGATTTGCAGATGCTGAGTAAATGGGCCGATCGGATCAACGTGATGTACTGCGGTCAGACGGTCGAAACCGCGCCGAGCGAGGAGCTGGTGACAACGCCGCATCACCCTTATACCCAGGCGCTTATCAGGGCGATCCCCGATTTTGGCAGCGCCATGCCGCACAAGAGCCGTTTGAACACCATGCCGGGCGCGATCCCGCTGCTTGAACAGCTTCCCATTGGCTGTCGGCTCGGACCTCGCTGCCCCTACGCACAACGCAAATGTATTGAAAGGCCGCATCTGTCGGGAGCCAAAAGCCATCTGTATGCCTGCCATTTCCCGCTGAATATGGAGAGAGAGTGAGATGGTTGAGACCTTGCTCGAAGTACGCAATCTGAGTAAGACCTTTCGCTACCGCACCGGCTGGTTCCGTCAGCAAACCGTGGAAGCCGTGAAACCGCTCAGTTTTACGCTCAGAGAAAAACAGACGCTGGCCATTATTGGTGAAAACGGCTCGGGTAAATCGACGCTGGCGAAAATGCTCGCCGGGATGGTAGAGCCAAGCACCGGTGCGTTACTCATTGATGACCACCCGTTGCACTATGGTGATTATTCGTTTCGCAGCCAGCGTATTCGCATGATTTTTCAGGATCCGTCAACGTCGCTGAATCCACGGCAGCGTATTTCACAGATCCTTGATTTCCCGTTGCGACTTAACACCGACCTTGAGCCCGAAGCCCGGCAAAAGCGGATCTATGAAACCCTGCGCATGGTCGGGTTACTGCCGGATCATGCCAGCTATTACCCCTATATGTTTGCGCCCGGTCAAAAGCAGCGTCTGGGGCTTGCGCGGGCGCTGATCCTGCGGCCCAAAGTGATTATTGCCGATGAAGCCCTGGCCTCGCTGGATATGTCGATGCGCTCGCAATTAATTAATCTGATGCTGGAATTACAGGAAAAGCAGGGTATCGCTTATATTTATGTCACCCAGCATATCGGTATGATGAAGCACATCAGCGATCAGGTCCTGGTGATGCATCAGGGGGAAGTCGTCGAGCGTGGCAGCACGGCCAGCGTACTGGCTTCACCCCTGCACGATCTGACTAAGCGTTTGATTGCCGGTCATTTTGGCGAAGCATTGACCGCCGATGCCTGGCGACAGGACCGCTAAGGCCATTATGCCGTTCAGTGGTCGGATTAACTCATACGGCGACTCATGTTAGAATCGCCGCGTTTTAACAACGATCCGCATTTAATGCAGATCGCATAACAGTAACTATAAGGATTAAAAGCTATGGGTTTTCTTACCGGTAAGCGCATTCTGGTAACCGGCGTTGCCAGCAAACTTTCCATCGCCTTCGGTATCGCGCAGGCTATGCACCGTGAAGGGGCTGAGCTGGCGTTCACCTATCAGAACGACAAACTGAAAGGCCGTGTTGAAGAGTTTGCCGCTCAACTGGGTTCCAGCATCGTGCTGCCTTGTGACGTTGCGGAAGATGCCAGCATCGAAAACCTGTTCAGCGAACTGGTTAAAGTTTGGCCGAAGTTTGACGGTTTCGTTCACTCCATCGGTTTTGCTCCTGGCGACCAGCTGGACGGCGACTACGTGAACGCGGTAACCCGCGACGGTTTCAAAATCGCCCACGACATCAGCTCTTACAGCTTCGTAGCTCTGGCCAAAGCCTGCCGTGAAATGCTGAACCCGGGTTCTGCCCTGCTGACCCTCTCCTACCTCGGCGCTGAACGCGCTATCCCGAACTATAACGTGATGGGTCTGGCGAAAGCTTCTCTGGAAGCCAACGTTCGCTATATGGCCAATGCAATGGGTCCGGAAGGTATTCGTGTTAACGGTATTTCTGCTGGTCCAATCCGTACTCTGGCGGCATCCGGCATTAAAGATTTCCGTAAAATGCTGGCCCACTGTGAAGCGGTAACCCCGATTCGCCGTACCGTCACCATCGAAGATGTGGGTAACTCCGCAGCCTTCCTGTGCTCTGACCTGTCCGCAGGTATTTCCGGCGAAGTGGTTCATGTTGACGGCGGTTTCAGCATCGCCGCAATGAACGAGCTGGAACTGAAATAATCCCCTTATACCCCCCAGTCCTGGGGGGTATTTTCTTTCTATACTCCCTGCCCCGCCTTATACATTCAGGTTATATAGCTTTCTGATATTTATTATCACCTAACATTCTTTCATCCCCCTCTCCGCTTACGCCAGGATAAAGCAGCGAAATAGATCCGCCGTATCTGCGCAATACCCCGTTCGGATCGCCACTTTCAGACCAAGGAACGACCATGGAACAACGCCGTTTTTCTGGCAAAAGCCACTGGTATCATGAAACCCAGTCGAGCGCGCGTCACCCACAGACGCTGCCGCTCGTGCCCGAAGCGGCACGTGTGGAGGACCCCTTTCTGCTCGACCTGTTATTACCCGTTGATGTGATTGATGCATCTCAGCTCTGGCTAACACCGGCAATAAAACTCTATGGCCTTCTCTTTCCGCAACGGGTGACGGTAAATCGTCTGCGCACCCTGAGCATGTATGACCGGCTGAGTACCGCTCTGACCGTCGCCCAGGTATATGGTGTGCAACGGCTGTGTAATCACTATGCTGCGCGTCTGGCCCCGCAAACAGGCCCGGATTCATCCCGCGAGAGTAATCACCGGCTGGCGCAAATTACCCAGTATGCCCGCCAGCTGGCCGCGTCACCGGAGGTGATTGATGCCCGCGCCCGTCAGCAGCTCGATGATGTAGGTCTGACCGACTATGACACTATTCTGATGGCGCAGATCATCGGGTATGTGGGTTTCCAGGCGCGCGTTGTTGCCGGACTTCAGGCGCTCGCAGGACAACCAGTGCGCCTGATCCCTGGAATGGCAATGCAGCAGGAAGCGCCATCTGGCTTGTTTGATGCGCCTTCCTGCCAGTGGACCGCCGGGATCGCAGGCGTCGATCTGCGGGTTGCCAGCGCCCGGCAACTGGAATCTCTTGCGGCCTGGCAACCGCAGCCCGCGTTTCGTCTGCTGGCCCCGGTGCTGGCCCATGAATCCCCGCTACTGGATCTGCTCGCAGAGATCTACACCAGCGCACAACCGGCTCTGGGGGATGAAACCGTCAGCGAACTGATTGCCCTCTATAGCGCCAGAATCAACGGCAGCCCGCATTGCTTTACTGAAAGCCAGCAGCGCTGGAGCGGCAGTGAGGAACAGGCCGATGCGGTTCGTTATGGCAGCCGCACGCTCAAACTCCATGAGCAAACCAGCGCCCCAGTGGGCGCCATTATCCAGGCCGTCAGGATGCTCTCCTGTGCGCCTGACCGTTTTAGCCCTGCGCATTTCTCGGCGCTGTTAACCAACGGTTTTACCCCGTCATCCGCCCTTGGGGTGGTGGTCTGGTGTGCGCTGTGCGGCTGGCTTAATCGACTGAAAATAGCCCTCGGCGATGTCGGGTAACTTTTTATCGCCTACGGTGGCTTAATGCTTAGCCTTCGCAAGGGATTTTGCCCAAAGAGCGCTTGCTGCAACCCCCAGATTCGCGTAAAACTGTCAGCCGCTCTTTCAGCCACGAAAATAGAAAACTATGTTTCAGGATAACCCGCTGCTCGCGCAGCTAAAACAGCAACTTCATTCCCAAACACCTCGTGCGGAAGGTGTCGTGAAAGCCACGGAAAAAGGCTTTGGTTTCCTCGAAGTCGATGCGCAAAAAAGCTATTTCATCCCGCCGCCGCAGATGAAAAAAGTGATGCATGGCGATCGCATTATTGCCGTTGTCCATACTGAAAAAGATCGGGAATCCGCTGAGCCGGAAGAGCTGGTTGAGCCATTCCTGTCACGTTTTGTCGGCAGAGTTCAACGCAAAGACGATCGTCTTTCTATTGTTCCCGATCATCCGTTAATCAAGGACGTTATTCCCTGCCGCGCAGATCGTGACGTGGCCCATGATTTTAAAGATGGTGACTGGGCGGTAGCCGAAATGCGCCGTCACCCGCTTAAAGGCGATCGCACCTTCTACGCTGAACTGACCCAGTTTATTACCTTTGGCGACGATCATTTCGTTCCCTGGTGGGTAACCCTGGCGCGTCACAATCTTGAGAAAGAAGCACCGAACGGTGTGGCCAGCCAGATGCTGGACGAAAATCTGCAACGTATTGACCTGACCGCGCTGGAATTTGTGACCATTGACAGCGCCAGCACTGAAGATATGGACGATGCCCTGTTTGTTGAAGAGGCCGCTGACGGCAAGCTGCATCTGACCGTGGCGATTGCCGATCCGACCGCCTGGGTGGCACAAGGTAGTGATATCGACAACAACGCCAAAATTCGCGCGTTCACCAACTACCTGCCCGGTTTCAACATTCCAATGTTACCGCGCGAGCTGTCCGACGACCTGTGCTCGCTGCGCGCCAATGAAGTCCGCCCGGTGCTGGCCTGTCGCATGGTCATCGACAGGGAAGGAAGCATCGAAGACAACATTGAATTCTTTGCCGCCACCATCACCTCAAAAGCCAAACTGGTGTATGACGAGGTGTCTGACTGGTTAGAAAACAGCGGCGACTGGCAACCGCAGAACGACGAAATTGCCGCCCAGATCCGTCTGTTGCACCGTGTTTGCCTCGCCCGCGCTCAGTGGCGTCAAACCCACGCGCTGGTGTTCAAAGATCGCCCGGACTACCGTTTTATCCTCGGTGAGAAAGGCGAAGTGCTGGACATCGTGGCTGAACCACGGCGGATTGCTAACCGTATTGTTGAAGAGTCGATGATAGCCGCCAACATCTGCGCCGCTCGCGTGCTGTGTGATAAGCTCGGTTTTGGTGTCTACAACGTACATATGGGCTTTGATCCTGCCAGCAGCGAGCAACTCGCCGCACTGCTCAAAACCCATGGTATTGAGGTCGATGCGCAAGAGGTCCTGACCTTAAACGGCTTCTGCACCCTGCGTCGTGAGCTGGATGCTCAACCTTCTGGCTTCCTCGACAGCCGTATTCGCCGCTTCCAGTCATTTGCAGAAATCAGCATTGATCCAGGCCCGCACTTTGGTCTGGGTCTGGAGGCTTATGCCACCTGGACCTCGCCTATTCGTAAATACGGCGACATGATTAACCATCGCTTGCTCAAAGCGATTATCAAAGGTGAAACGCCAGCGCGTCCACAAGCTGAAATCACCGTACAGATGGCAGAGCGCCGTCGTCTGAACCGCATGGCGGAACGTGATGTCGGCGACTGGCTGTATGCCCGTTATCTGCAGGATAAAGCCGGAACTGACGTGCGCTTTGCGGCTGAAATTATCGATGTCAGCCGCGGGGGTATGCGTGTCCGTCTGGTGGACAACGGCGCAGTGGCGTTTATTCCAGCGCCCTTTATTCATGCGGTTCGGGATGAACTGGTATGCAGCCAGGAAACCGGCACCGTGCAGATTAAAGGTGAATCCGTGTTTAAGGTCACCGACGTTATTGATGTGACCATTGCCGAAGTGCGTATGGAAACACGCAGCGTTATCGCCCGTCCGGCAGTCTGATTATCTCTCTCATTCAGGCTCTTCCTCAGGAGGAGCCTGAATCCCCACAATGAATGCGGTTACACATGCATTTTTTCTCAATTCCTCCCACAAAACCTTTAAACCCGCCACAATAAAAAAATATCTGCACACAACGCCAGTCTTAACCTATGCAAATTTTACCCACCCGCTATATTTGTAAGCGGGACGCGTTGATTATGAGATTGTAAATAAAAACAATATGTTTTCCCTGGACTGCACCAGGCAAACAGATGGTTAATCCATCCTTAAATAAGTATCCGTTGCGCTTTTGGGTAGGTTGGGAGAGAGAATGAGAGACTTGCAGGAACAGAATTTACTGTTTCGTTATTTGGGCTCCAGCAGCCCTTCCTGGCGGTTAAGCGCGGACAGCAACGCCCTGCACTTCGCCCCTGATGAAGATTCTGACGTGAGCCAGGTGGTGACGCTCAGTGATGATCAGGCAATACAGCTGCGTCAGCTCACGGTCATTACCTCCAGTCTGACAATGCACCTTTCTTTATTCGGCGATGACATCCCGGTCCATCTCGTTGGGCGGAAAATCAATAAAAATGAATGGGCTGGCACCGCCTCTTCATGGCATGACACCTCTTCCGTGGCGCGTGATTTAGTGCAGGGGCTCTCCTTTGCCGAACAAGTGGTTTCTGAAGCCAACTCGGTTATCGTTATTCTCGACCGGCACGGTAATATTCAGCGCTTTAACCGTCTGTGTGAAGAATATACCGGGCTCAAAGAGCATGAAGTTATTGGTCAGAACGTCTTTAAGCTGTTTATGACCAAACAAGAAGCCGCCGCGTCCCGGCACAATATCAATGAATTCTTTCGCAATGGCTCATCCTATGAAGTCGAACGCTGGATTAAAACCCGCAAAGGGCAGCGCTTATTTCTGTTCCGCAATAAATTTGTCCACAGCGGCAGCGGTAAAAATGAAATATTTCTTATCTGTTCAGGTACGGATATTACAGAGGAGCGTCGGGCGCAGGAACGTTTACGCGTTTTAGCCAATACCGACACCATTACCGGATTACCCAATCGTAA
Source organism: Phytobacter sp. V91 (assembly GCF_965644225.1). NCBI lineage: Bacteria > Pseudomonadati > Pseudomonadota > Gammaproteobacteria > Enterobacterales > Enterobacteriaceae > Phytobacter > Phytobacter sp. V91. The sequence continues at coordinate 26,517 of NZ_CBFFRJ010000059.1, forward strand.
CGCTATCCATGAATTAATCAGTGCAGCGATTGAACATCGCGGCGACACGCAGGCTGGCGTCGTCTACCTCGATCTGGATAACTTTAAAAAAGTGAATGACGCCTACGGTCACATGTTTGGCGATCAGTTGCTTCAGGCTGTCTCGCTGGCCATTTTAAGCTGCCTCGATGAAGGCCAGGTACTGGCCAGGCTCGGGGGAGATGAATTTATCGTGCTGGCGACCGATACCTCCCAGAGCGCATTAGAGGCGATGGCGTCTCGGATTATTACCCGCTTACGTCAGCCATTTCGTATCGGTCTTATTGAGGTCTATACCGGCTGCTCACTGGGAATATCCGTTGCCCCACAGCACGGCAACGATCGCGAAAGTATTATTCGTAACGCCGATACGGCGATGTATATCGCGAAAGAGAATGGACGCGGTAAATTTTGTGTCTTTACGCCTGAAATGAATCAGCGCGTTTTCGAATATCTGTGGCTGGATACCAACCTGCGCAAAGCGCTGGATAAAGACCAGTTGGTTATCCATTACCAGCCCAAAGTGACCTGGCGCGGTGAAGTCCGCAGCCTCGAAGCGCTGGTACGCTGGCAGTCTCCGGAGCGCGGCCTTATCCCGCCGCTGGATTTTATTGCCTATGCCGAAGAGTCAGGGCTGATTGTTCCGCTGGGCCGTTGGGTGATGCTCGATGTGGTACGCCAGGTGGCAAAATGGCGTGACAAAGGCATTAATTTGCGGGTGGCGGTAAACGTTTCCGCCCGCCAGCTGGCGGATCAGACGATTTTTAGCGACCTGAAGCAGGCATTAAAGGATCTCAATTTTGAGTACTGCCCGATTGATGTTGAACTGACGGAAAGTTGCCTGATTGAGAACGAAGATCTGGCGCTGTCGCTGATCCAGCAGTTCAGTAAGCTTGGTTCCCAGGTGCATCTTGACGATTTTGGTACCGGTTATTCCTCCCTGTCACAGCTGGCGCGCTTCCCTATCGATGCCATCAAGCTGGACCAGTCCTTCGTCAAAAATATCCATAAGCAGTCGGTTTCTCAGTCGCTGGTGCGTGCCATTGTGGCAGTGGCGCAGGCGCTGAATTTACAGGTGATTGCTGAGGGTGTGGAAAGTACGAAAGAAGACGCCTTTCTGACCAAGAACGGCGTCAACGAACGACAGGGATTCTTATTTGCTAAACCCATGCCCGCTGCCGCATTCGAGCGATGGTATAAACGCTATCTGTCGCGAAAATAAATCAGCTGGCCCGACTTAGCGTGGTGGCTGCATGCCGGTTCTGTAACTGCACCAGACGTTCCATATAGGCAATGTCTTTGGGTTCCAGACAGAATGCAGCGTCAACCCAGTCTTCAGTAATGTCCATTAGCTCGCTGCGCGGAAGTTGCATGACCCGCTGGCGGGCGCGCAGCATCGCACGGACGCCATTGAGCCTTGGCTGCAGCGTGTCAATAAAGGTTCTGACTGCCATGTAGCCTTGCCCGGGTTCAAACAATTGATCCACCAGCCCATACTGTTCATACCATTCTGCGGTATGGGACTCTCCTTTATAGATAAGTTCTTCCGCCAGTTTCATGCCTGAGCGGCGAGCCACCAGTGAATATCCTCCCATGCCAGGGAAGTGGTTAAAGGCTATCTCAGGAAATCCGAGACGGGCATCGCGCTGTGCAAGAATGAAATGGTGCGCCAGTGCGGCTTCAAATCCTCCGCCCAGAGCGCTGCCTTCCACCATCGCCAGAGAAATGGCACCGGAATCGAAGCCACGGGACGCGGCATGTACGCAATCCACACAGGCACGGGCATAGGCCCGCAGCGCTTCACGTCGTCCGTTCTGGATACACTCGACAAAAAAGCGTAAATCCCCTCCGGTATTGTACATTCCGGGGACCAGCGAGCCTGTAACCCAGAAATCAACCGCAAATCCCGCCTGCCTGACCAGCCAGGAAGCATTCATGATCTCTTCGATTAATACGTGGTTAAAACAGGGACGGGGCTGCGCTCGCAACATCATCCATACCGTGCGCCGCTCTTCTTCGTAATAGCAGGAAAGCTGCGTAAAACGCTCAGTATCGGTAAAAAGTTTGCACGTAGCCTGGTTGATAACTGTCATAGACTTGATCCTCCGAAATAAAAGCGCGTAGTGCGCAAAGCAAGACTAATCCAGCAACAAACCCGACAGTATGTAAGTTAGTGAATATATAGTTGGTGCTTATAATATTTTGAGATTTCGTTTTTCTTCTTCTCTTTTTACACTGTTTTCTGCATCATTCATTTTGTTAATTTTCATACATAAAGGTGAAGACATGGCCGACATTGACGTAAAGCAACTGACCGGACGGATTGATACCGTGCTGGATATTCTGGTTGCCGGTGATTACCAATCCGCCATTCGTAACCTGGAGATCCTGAAGGCGGAATTGCAGCAACTCGAAACTGCAGGCCAGGACGGACTCAGCGGGCAACCCAAAACGCCCTGGGAAGTGTAATTAATATTCTGTCATCGCCCCGCTGCTGTGATGTTTCCTGTCGGGGCGAGTGATATCAATCCTTGCTGTAATAACACGAAAAATAGTAGCTATGAATTTCCGACAACAACGCATTCTCCAGACGGTTATTGATAAAGGCCGAATGAGCGTTTCGGATCTGGCAAAAATGACCGGCGTGTCCGAGGTCACTATTCGTCAGGATTTGAATACGCTGGAAAAAGAGAGTTATCTGCGCCGAACCCATGGATTTGCCGTCCCGCTGGACAGCGATGATGTCGAAACGCGGATGATGAATAATTACACCGTAAAGCGTGAGCTTGCAGATTTTGCCGCCTCGCAGGTGAAAGAAGGCGAAACGGTATTTATTGAGAATGGCAGCTGTAATGCCCTTCTCGCCCGCCGCCTTGGGGAACAGCGTGATATCACCATTATTACGGTGAGCAGCTATATCGCCCATTTACTGAAAGACGCACTGTGCGATGTGATCCTGCTGGGTGGTATCTACCAGAAGAAAAGCGAAAGTATGGTTGGTCCGCTGACGCGTCAGTTTGTGCAACAGGTGCACTTCAGCAAAGCCTTTATTGGTATTGATGGCTGGCTGCCTGAAACAGGGTTTACCGGCCGCGACATGATGCGTACCGATGTGGTCAATGCGGTGCTGGAAAAAGGCTGCGAGGCCATTGTGCTGACCGACAGCTCAAAATTTGGTGCCGTGCATCCGTACCCTTTAGGCGCGGGTAATCATTTTAACCGGGTGATAACCGATACGCGACTTCCGCAGGAAATCAGTGCGCAACTGCAACAATCAGGCCTGGTGGTTGATCTTGTCGACATCGCCGTTTCTGAGTAAGTGACAAAGCCCGCGAATGCGGGCTATCTCCTTCATATCTGAGATTATTCCGACCTGCCAGTAAGTATCCTCCGGCAGAGCCGGAGGCTTTAGGGTGAGCGCCTCAAAGGCGCCGACAAACCATGAGCCGCCCAA
>NZ_CBFFRJ010000060.1:0-29931 GCF_965644225.1 Phytobacter sp. V91
CATGGTGCGTGACAATACAAAATGGGCGGCAGGTTAGCTGCCACCCATTGACTTTAAACACAGCTGCTCTCCCAAAATGGGAGAGGGGACTGTCCGTGCGGGCATTTTTTTCTGGGGATCCCTCAGCCCAAAGGGAGAGGGAGCAAAACATTCCCTTGCCCCTTTGGGATGAGGGGACACACACGATAAATCACCTGAAATTCACACTCTTATCGCTGGTCAGACTGTAGAGATCGAACTTGCGCCCCAGCTGCTGGCCGCCATCGCGGGTCAGCGGCGTCCAGCCAATGGCTGCCCGGCTGCGGGTGGCGCCGGTTGAGAAGAGATCCAGCGGAATCGACACATAGACCCCTTTAGTGAAGTCCCCTTCTCCATACTCCTGCGGCGAGACGTTGGTGATGGTGGCATAAGCCCCCACCACCACACCGCTGTCGAAGTGTTTCGCCACTTCCAGAGTGCCGCCTTTATCCCCGGCCAGATACTGCCCGACGCTGGCTTTGATCAACACATCCTGCGCAAACCATGGGGTCCAGTAAGCGCTTACGTGCCCTGTCTTGACGCTGTAGTCGGTGAATTTCATCAGATCCTGCGCGCTGCGCCAGTCACGCTGCTTCACGTAGTTGGCGTCAACGCCAAACGCCCAGTTACTGTCGACAGGACGCCACAGCAATTCAGCGCCCGCTCCGCCATACATAGTTTCCAGATAACCGGCATACACCTGGCCATAGACGTTATTCCCCAGATACTGGAAGTAGTTGGCCTGCAGGTTATTCACATAGACATCGTTCTGCACATATTCACGCACCCGGGTACGGACGCGCGGCAGCTGTGAGTCCGCGGGCGGGTTGGTGTAGTTAAATTTGCCGTAGTTATTGTCGATATTGGCAAACAGGCTGCCGGTGGTCAGCAGGTGATCGGTCAGCCACCAGTCGGCGGTCGCCATCACCCCAAGCTGGTACATATAGAACCCTTCCGGGCCGCCCAGAGACTGGTTGAGCACCGGGTCAATATGGAAATCAAAGCTTGATTTCTCGATATACCAGCCCTGCTCAGTGCTGTCCGGCACTATCGGCGTGACACGTTTTTGCACCAGCTCTGTTTCCTGGCCCAGCGGCTCACCTTCAAGATGACGCTGCAGACTGGCGACATCCGTCTCGGTGGTGACCTGCGGCATATTCAGCCGATTTTCGGTCACCCGAATGGTACGGATCCCTTCCGGCAGGTCGTTCATCACGATACGGTTAGCGCGCTCAATCCCTTCATGCGAATCCCGGTATTTGACCTGCTCACCGGTGACATACAGCGTGTCGCCCTTGACCTGAATTTTGGGATCGGCAAGCCCGGCATTGTATTTCAGCAAAGTGAGCTGATTGGCCACCACGGAGTGCTGGATAATCGCATCCTGCGGCTGCGGGCGGTACTGCGGGCGAGGATTGTCATTATAGGACGGTCGCAGATCATTGAAGTTATTGCGCAGCGTAAAGCCAAACATCCAGGTGTTCCCGCGCTCGTAGCTCAGGTTCACATCGGCCCAGTCAGCCACCCGGTAAACTGCGCCGACGTTAACCTTGCTTCTTTGCGGCAGTTTGCCGGCAAAATCCTGCTGATAGGTGTTGCCTTCGTACTCCAGTTTCAGGCGTAGCGGCTGCCAGGGCGTCTGATATTCCACGCCGCCAAAAAGCGCCGTCGGGCCGCGGAACATCTGGCTGGCATCCACCGAACCGGCCTGATTGTAGCTGTTATCGCGGTAGCAATACTTCTGCTCATAGCTACAAAGCGGGTTTTTGATATTGCCTGCGGTACCCAGGTAGCCCCAGCCCAACCCAAGGGAGAAATCGAACGGGCCCCAGGCTTTGTTAGCCACCACGTACTCGCCGTCAAAAAGCCCAGTCCCGCCAATATCACGCGCGCCGACGGAGACCTGCGGCAGCCAGTAACTCTCTTCCCATAAACGTAATTTCAGATCGAACGCTTTATCTTTGTAAGACTGATCGCCGGAGAAGGCATCCACGCTGCTGTATCGGCGGGTACGAACATCGGTATAGCGCAGGGTGGTTTCCAGCCAGGGGAAGAGCTGGATGGAGCCGGAATAATAGCGGTACTGATCGTTATCCCGGTAGTTGAGGCTAATTTCCCCCTCCCGGGCCATACGGGCTGTTGGCGTTTGCATAAGACCGACGCCGCCGAAGTCCGACTGCGATGGCCCCACCGGCGCCGGATAGCTTTCGGCGTGGCAGGCGGCGCTAATCCCAAGCGCCAGCACACTGATGACAAAGGATTTTTTCATTATTGTTCCGGTATCCTGTGCGTCAGAGAGTAAAGAATGTCGGCGTTAAGCGCCTCATAGCGTGAACCCCACAACGCTGAAGAGAAGCCGACAAAAATCGTACTACCCGGCATGGGTTCTACATGGCGTCGGTTCCAGTAAGCCACCGGCACTTTCTGCGTGCGCCCGTTGGGGTAAATCAGCCAGGCTTCGCTCTTTTCCGCCCCGCTGAGCAGGCTCATCTCGTCGAGGTAACCGACCACATCGCGTCCTGGCGTGAAGGTTTTTTTACCCGGCTGACTGACCAGCCCAAAAACGGTAATGGTGTCAGGCTGCGGCCCAACCCACAGGCTGTAGTTTCCGTCCAGGGGCGGGTTTGCTCCCGCTTCCACACGCACATAATCCGGATCGAGATTGACCTGCTGCCGACCCGTGACCTGGAGTAACTGCACCTGCTGGCGTAGCGCATTAATCGCTGCCGCATCGTCGCCACTCTCCTCGCTCGCCAGCGTCCCTAAGCGGCTCAGTAACGCCTGCTGACGTTCTGTCGCCACTGCGCTGGCCTGACGTTCGCTGATCACCGCCCCTGGCCACCAGCTCTGCGCCAGCCGCGGCTGACCAACCACATCAATCAGATGCGCCGCGTCTGTCAGGGTTTTCGGTTTTCCGTCGCCAGCCGTGTACACCTCGACGGTTCCCGCCGCCAGCGCCTGCGACGATAACAGGCTCAATACCAGAGTGAGGCAAAATCGCATGTTCATGATTTCGCCGCCTTAACCAGGGTGGTTTTAACCGGGAACCAGTTCGCGCCCAGATACTGTTCCGACTGGCGGATCACCCCGTCTTCATCCACCCAGTAGCGGTTACGCCAGCTTTTTCGCTCCGTTGAGACCTCTTCTTCGAGGATCCGCACCTGAGTAACATCGCTGCCCAGGGTCACCTTATCGGTGCCGTTCCAGCGAAACACTGAACGCGCGGTGGCATAGCGCACCTGATTATGCTCGGTCCAGCCCAGTGTGCGGGTCCAGTGCGCACCGTCGACAATCTGCGTCGGATTCGCCAGCGGGTCTGCGGCCAGGTTATTGACTTGCAACAGGTTATCCCCCGGCAGCTGAGTTTTGACGATCCGGTAATGCTCTGTCACGACCAGCGCCTGATCCTGGGTCGCCCATTTCTGTTGACCATTTTCGGCAAAAGCCAGTACCACAAAGACCTGCGGCCCGCCATTAAACTGCATGTACTGGCTGGCGTAGGGCATATCCGCTATCTCGTCATCGGTCAAATGAACGCCAGGCGTGCCGAATACGCTATCCCACAGCGAATGTCCCAACCCTTTGGTGGTGGCAGAACAGGCCTGAATAAGCAGGCAAAACAGGATAATTGCGGGTCGCTTCACGACTCTTCTCCGAAGGGTGACGAAATAACCACACCGAAGTGTGGTTATGATTAAGTACTCGCGATTATTGAGTACTGGTGGTTGTGGTGGTGGTGGTTCCGGTATTGGAACCATCGCCGCCACCGGTTGCCGCCAGGGCAACGCCCACCGCCGAACCTACGGTGCTAACGCTGGTCGCTGAGGAACTTCCCGCAGAGACAGACGTTGCTGCCGACCCTGCTGCTTCACCCACCTGAATCGGTGCTGCAAATGCAGAAGTCGCCGCAAGCGCGGTTATGGCAAAAATGCCAAACAGTGCTTTTTTCATATAAATTTCCCTTCATAGAATGAATGGAGGTAGACCTGAAATAATCAGGCGAGAACCAGTATACACAACTAAAGCAGGCTATTTACGGAATGGGAAACGCAGCGGTGCGTTTTAAGAAAATTAGATAAAAGGGATATATGCAAATAATATATTTAATTTAAATACGTTTATTTTCAATTCCTTATAATTTAACTACCAGCCAGGTATTATAGGTAACATCTGAAAATAACACCGGGTGATTAGCTGGCTATTCGCCTTTTTCAGAATAACCTCAGGCATTAAATTAAGTGCAAGTAGAGGCAACGAGAATTATCCGATAAAAAATGCCGACGCGATGTCGGCATTTTATTTTCTTATTCAGAGCATCATCCAAAAAGGATGAACGATATTAACGCCAGGCTTTGTACAGATTGATCAAGCCATTGGTTGAGCTGTCATGGCTGCTGACGGCTTTGTCATCGCCCAGCTCAGGCAGAATACGGTTCGCCAGCTGTTTACCCAATTCAACGCCCCACTGGTCGAAGGTGAAGATGTTAAGGATAACGCCCTGGGTAAAGATTTTGTGCTCATAGAGCGCAATCAGCGCGCCCAGGCTGAACGGGGTGATTTCACGCAGCAGGATAGAGTTGGTCGGACGGTTGCCTTCGAACACTTTAAACGGCACCACGTGTTCCAGGGTTTTCGGATCTTTACCCTGGTCGGCGTATTCCTGCTCAACCACATCACGCGCTTTACCAAACGCCAGCGCTTCGGTCTGGGCAAAGAAGTTGGACAGCAGTTTCGGATGGTGATCGGAAAGCGGGTTATGGGTCGCTGCCGGCGCGATAAAGTCGCAAGGAACCATTTTGGTGCCCTGGTGGATCAGCTGGTAGAACGCATGCTGGCCGTTGGTGCCCGGCTCGCCCCAGATAATTGGGCCAGTCTGGTAATCCACGGCGTTACCGTTACGATCAACGTACTTGCCGTTGGATTCCATGTTGCCCTGCTGGAAATAGGCAGCAAAGCGGTGCATGTACTGGTCATACGGCAGAATAGCTTCGGTTTCTGCGCCGAAGAAGTTGTTGTACCAGATACCAATCAGCGCCAGCAGTACCGGCAGGTTTTGCTCAGGTGCGGTGCTCGCGAAGTGTTTATCCATCGCATGGGCGCCGGAGAGCAACTCAACAAAGTTGTCGAAGCCGACGGACAGAATGATCGACAGACCGATGGCTGACCACAGCGAGTAACGACCGCCCACCCAGTCCCAGAACTCGAACATATTGGCCGTGTCGATACCGAATTCACCCACCGCTTTACCGTTGGTGGACAGTGCGGCGAAGTGTTTTGCCACGTGCTTGTTGTCGCCCGCGGTCGCCAGGAACCAGTCACGCGCGCTGTGGGCGTTGGTCATGGTTTCCTGAGTGGTGAAGGTTTTGGAGGCCACCAGGAACAGAGTGGTTTCCGGGTTCACCTTTTTCAGCACTTCGGCGATATGGGTACCGTCGACGTTAGACACAAAGTGCATATTGAGGTGGTTTTTGTACGGACGCAGCGCTTCAGTCACCATAAACGGACCCAGATCGGAGCCGCCAATACCAATGTTCACCACGTCGGTAATCGCTTTACCGGTGTAGCCTTTCCAGCTACCGGAAATGATCGCTTCAGAGAAGGTTTTCATCTTCTCCAGCACGGCGTTCACTTCTGGCATCACGTCTTTGCCATCAACCACAATCGGGGTATTGCTACGGTTACGCAGCGCCACGTGCAGTACTGCACGGTCTTCGGTACGGTTAATTTTCTCGCCGGAGAACATAGACTTAATGGCGCCCGCCAGTTCGGTCTCTTTTGCCAGATCCTGCAACAGGGCCAGGGTCTCTGCGGTAATGCGGTTTTTGGAGAAATCCACCAGCATTAAATCGTCAAAAGTCGCGGAAAACTTAGCAAAACGATCGCTATCTTTCGCGAAAAGTTCCGCGATAGTAACGTCCTTCATGTCAGCGTAGTGTTTCTGTAATGCCTGCCAGGCAGAGGTCTGCGTTGGGTTGATATTTTTCATAGCAATACTCTTCTGATTTGAGAATTGTGACTGCGGTCGATTGTAGCGCCTGCGAACGAAAATTGTGATGGTTTTTATATCACTGCCCGTAGCAGTATGAAAAATCGACAAAATATCGCGATAAATTCGACCAACATAAGGCCTTTTTCTAATCGATTCATCTGCATGAAAAATCCGCATAATCGCAACATTGACAGCGGGGCCGCTAGCCTTTATTTCTATATGCGCTACCCGCGTACGCGCGGGCCAGAAGAGGCGCGTTGCCCAGGTACACCGTATTCGAGGAGCCAGTCCGCAGACGATACGTGAGGGGGAGTAACGCCGAGGTGGTGAATTGCACGGCAGCAGTCATCATCGGCTACAGGGGCTGAATCCCCTGGGTTGTCACCAGAAACGTTCGCAGTCGGGCGTTTCACAAGTGGTGGAGCACTTCTGGGTGTAATCGTAGTTGTCTGTCTCTCTGCGCCTACCCCTTTCGCTCTTCCCTTGTGCCATGGCTGAATAATCTATCCCCTGACACGAGGTTGTTATGTCTGAATTAGTTGTCGCCAAGTTTGGCGGTACCAGTGTGGCGAATTTTGATGCCATGAACCACAGTGCGGATGTGGTGCTCTCCGATGCAAGCGTCCGCCTGGTTGTCCTGTCCGCCTCTGCGGGCGTCACGAATTTGCTGGTTGCGCTGGCCGAAGGGCTGGAAGCGACCGAGCGCGCCGTCAAACTCGATGCTATCCGTAAAATCCAGTCCGATATTCTGCAGCGCCTGGCGAACCCCAACGTTATCCGGGAAGAGATTGAGCGCCTGCTGGAAAACATCACTACGCTTGCCGAAGCGGCATCGCTGGCCACCTCCACCGCTCTGACCGATGAACTGGTCAGCCATGGCGAACTGATGTCCAGCCTGCTGTTTGTTGAAGTGCTGCGTGAGCGTAATGTGCAGGCACAGTGGTTTGATGTGCGCAAAGTAATGCGCACCAACGATCGCTTTGGCCGTGCTGAGCCGGACGTTGCCGCACTTGCTGAACTCGCCACCCAACAGCTCGCGCCCCGCCTTGGCGAAAGCCTGGTCATCACCCAGGGCTTTATCGGTAGCGAAGCGAAAGGCCGGACGACCACGCTGGGCCGTGGCGGCAGTGATTACACCGCCGCCCTGCTTGGCGAAGCCTTACATGCCACCCGTGTTGATATCTGGACCGACGTGCCCGGCATCTACACCACCGATCCACGCGTCGTGCCAGCGGCCAAGCGCATTGATGAAATAGCCTTTGAAGAAGCCGCCGAAATGGCAACCTTTGGCGCCAAAGTCCTGCATCCGGCAACTCTGCTGCCAGCGGTACGTAGCGACATTCCGGTATTCGTTGGCTCCAGTAAAGATCCCAAAGCGGGCGGCACCATGGTGTGCAATAAAACCAGCAATCCGCCGCTGTTCCGCGCGCTGGCGCTGCGTCGTAAGCAGACCCTGCTGACCCTGCACAGCCTGAATATGCTGCACTCTCGCGGCTTCCTGGCAGAGGTGTTTGGCATCCTGGCGCGGCACAATATTTCCGTTGACCTTATCACCACCTCCGAAGTGAGCGTGGCCCTGACGCTGGATACCACCGGCTCGACGTCCACCGGAGATACCCTGCTGACCCAGGCGCTGTTGACTGAGCTTTCCTCCCTTTGCCGTGTGGAAGTGGAAGAGAACCTCGCGCTGGTGGCGCTAATTGGCAACGACCTGTCGAAAGCCTGTGGTGTAGGCAAAGAGGTGTTTGGCGTACTCGACCCGTTCAATATCCGCATGATTTGCTACGGCGCATCCAGCCACAACCTGTGCTTCCTGGTGCCTGGCAGCGAAGCTGAGCAGGTTGTACAGAAGCTGCACCATAATTTATTTGAATAATATTTCGTCACACGATAAAAAATGTCTATGGCCGGGCTCGAACCCGGCCTTTTTATAACTAAACACAACACCACGCTTTCAAGGAAAACGCTATGCTCGCCGTACTCACCCGGCTGTTCCCGTTATGGGCGCTGCTGCTCTCTGTTATTGCTTATTACACGCCTTCAACGTTCACCCCTGTCGGCCCCTGGGTCACCACGCTGCTGATGCTGATTATGTTCGGCATGGGCGTGCACCTTAAAATTGATGACTTCAGACGCGTGTTATCGCGTCCGGCCCCGGTTGCGGCAGGTATTTTCCTGCACTATCTGGTGATGCCGCTGGCCGCCTGGCTGCTGGCTATGATCTTTAAGATGCCGCCGGATCTCTCTGCTGGCATGGTGCTGGTCGGTAGCGTGGCAAGCGGCACCGCCTCCAACGTGATGATCTATCTGGCAAAGGGTGATGTGGCCTTATCCGTCACTATTTCGTCCGTCTCCACGCTGGTCGGTGTGGTGGCAACGCCGCTACTCACCCGTCTGTACGTGGATGCCCATATCCAGGTGGATGTGATGGGCATGCTGCTGAGCATTTTACAGATTGTGGTGATCCCAATTGGCCTTGGCCTGATTGTGCACCATCTGTTCCCGCGGGTGGTCAAAGCCGTGGAGCCTTACCTGCCTGCGTTCTCGATGGTCTGTATCCTGGCGATTATCAGCGCGGTGGTCGCCGGTTCAGCCGCTCATATTGCCTCGGTGGGCCTGGTGGTGATTGTGGCGGTGATCCTGCATAACAGCATTGGCCTGCTGGGCGGTTACTGGGGCGGCCGTCTGTTTGGCTTTGACGAATCCACCTGCCGCACCCTGGCTATCGAAGTCGGGATGCAGAACTCCGGTCTTGCCGCGGCGCTGGGTAAAATCTACTTCTCACCGTTAGCCGCCCTGCCCGGCGCGCTGTTCTCGGTGTGGCATAATCTCTCAGGTTCTCTGCTGGCGGGTTACTGGTCCGGTAAGCCTATTAGTGAGAAGTCGCAGGAAGTGGCGAAAAAGGGCTAAGCCTGAACGTTTACCCGGCCTTCGCGCTATCTGCGAGCCGGGTATTCCCGTACACTGGAATCTCTTACTGAATGAGGGCACCGATATGGCACTCCCCCGCATTACCCAAAAAGAGATGACCGAACGCGAACAGCGGGAGCTAAAAACGCTGCTCGATCGCGCACGCATTGCGCACGGGCGGGTACTGACCAACGCCGAAACCAATAGCGTGAAAAAAGAGTACATCGACAAACTGATGGTGGAGCGAGAAGCAGAAGCAAAAAAAGCCCGCCAGATGAAGAAAAAGCAGGCTTATAAACCCGATGAAGCGACCACCTTTTCCTGGTCGGCCAACACCTCAACGCGCGGCAGGCGTTAAGTTAACGCCCTTTCTTCTTGCGCCCAGGCTGGGTAAAACGTTTACCGTTCGACGTCGGGCGCGATTTCTCTTCCGATTTTTCAATCTTCACTACCGGCCGCTTAATATCACTCGTTTTCGGCTTCGGTTTGGCTTTTGCCTTAGGTTTGGCTTCCGAGGATGAGTTCTCAATCAGCTTAAACAGCATAATCAGCTCATCATCGCTCAGATCACGCCATTCACCGAGGGGCAACCCCGCCAGGCCAACGTTCATGATGCGCGTACGCTCAAGTTTGGTGACTTCAAAACCAAAATGTTCACACATACGGCGAATCTGCCGATTCAGCCCCTGAACCAGGGTAATGCGGAACACAAAAGGCGCTTCTTTTTTGACTTTGCATTTTTTGGTCACCGTCCCGAGGATCGGCACCCCGGCCCCCATGCCGCGAATAAAGTCATCGGTAACGGGTTTGTCCACCGTGACCAGATACTCTTTCTCGTGGTCGTTACCGGCCCGCAGAATTTTGTTTACCAGATCGCCGTGGTTGGTAAGGAAGATCAGGCCCTGAGAATCTTTATCGAGGCGGCCAATGGGGAATACGCGTTTGCTGTGGTTAACAAAATCGACAATGTTGTCGCGCTCGCTGTCTTCGGTGGTGCTGACGATCCCCACCGGTTTGTTCAGGGCGATAAACACCAGATCTTCCGCTTCACGCGGCTCAATCAACCGACCATTCACTTTCACAACGTCACCTGCGGCAACCTGATCGCCAATGGTGGCGCGCTTGCCATTGATAAAAACGTTGCCTTGTTCAATAAAACGGTCGGCCTCACGACGTGAGCAGATCCCGCTTTCACTGATGTATTTATTTAATCGGATGGATGAGTCTGGCAGCATAAATTCTCCTGTAAAAGCGAAATATATCTCACCTGATGACAGATAAAAAATGCTCCTCATCGCTACGGACAAATTAAATGTGATCCATCACGTCTTTCCACACAAAAGTGATGCCAGAAAGCGCGCGCAACTTTGTGTGCCGAACAAATGCAGAATCAAGCGGTTAGAGGAGCAAGCACAAAAGTGCTGATGTTTGCGCAGCACAAAAACATTTGTGCAACATAAATGGGCGCGCAGGCAGCCTTAAATAACAGAAAACCCCTTTGAAAGTGCCTCTGTATAAGGTTATATCGGATCAGGTAACACACAGGTCAGTTTGCACATATGTGCAGGGGATGAAAGATGACGATGGAAAACAGCGACGATATCCGTTTGATCGTAAAAATTGCCCAGCTCTACTACGAGCAGGACATGACGCAGGCGCAGATTGCGCGCGAGCTGGGTATCTATCGCACGACCATCAGTCGCCTGCTCAAACGTGGGCGGGAGCAAGGGATCGTCACTATCGCCATTAATTATGATTACAACGAGAACCTGTGGCTGGAACAGCAACTCAAGCAAAAATACGCCTTAAAAGAGGTGGTGGTGACCTCCAGTGAGGCTGAGAGTGAAGATGAGCAGCTTAACGTGATGGGCCAGCAGGGCGCGCAGCTGCTGGAACGCCTGCTGGAACGCCTGCTGACGCCCGGCGACATCATCGGCCTGTCATGGGGACGAGCGGTACGATCGCTGGTGGAAAACCTGCCGCATTCCAGCCAGTCCAGGCAGCTTATTTGCGTGCCGATTATCGGCGGTCCGTCCGGCAAACTGGAAAGCCGCTACCACGTGAACACCCTCACCTACAGCGCGGCGGCACGCCTGAAAGGGGAATCCCACCTGGCTGACTTTCCGGCGCTTCTGGATAATGAACTGATTCGCAACGGTATTATGCAGTCTCAGCACTTTAAAACCATTTCAGCCTACTGGAACAATATCGACGTCGCCCTGGTGGGGATCGGTTCCCCGGCCATTCGCGACGGCGCCAACTGGCATGCTTTTTACGGCAGTGAGGAGAGTGACGATCTCAATGCACGTCATGTTGCGGGTGATATCTGCTCACGGTTTTATGATATTGCTGGCGTAACCGTTGAGACCAATATGAGTGAAAAGACGCTCTCCATAGAAATGCAGCGTTTAAAGCAGGCGCGTTATTCCATCGGCATTGCGATGGGTGCAGAAAAATACAGTGGGATCCTCGGAGCATTACATGGAAAATATATTAACTGCCTGGTAACTAATCGCCAGACGGCTGAATTATTGTTGCAGTAAAAATTTAACAGGTAAATCACGCAATAATTATTGCGCGGGGATCTCATGGCCTAAAATCGGGAGTCGGGTATGCAAACGTGGTTAAATCTTCAGGATAAAGTCATTATTGTCACCGGTGGCGCGTCGGGTATTGGCCTGGCCATTGTTGCTGAATTAATAGCGCAGGGCGCAAATGTACAGATGGCCGATATTCACGGCGGCGAAGGTCAGCACGAAGGAAACAGCCATTATCACTTCTGGCCGACGGATATTTCCAGCGCCGGTGATATAAGCCATACCGTTGATGAAATCATTCAGCGATTTGGTCGTATTGATGGTTTAGTTAATAACGCAGGGGTCAACTTCCCTCGTTTATTGATCGACGAAAAAGCCCCGGCGGGAAAATATGAATTAAACGAAGCCGCTTTTGAAAAAATGGTCAATATCAACCAGAAAGGGGGCTTTTTAATGTCCCAGGCGGTGGCCCGCCAGATGGTTAAACAGCGCGACGGAGTGATTGTGAATGTCTCCTCCGAGAGCGGACTTGAGGGTTCCGAGGGCCAGAGCTGCTATGCCGCCACCAAGGCCGCACTCAACAGCTTTACCCGCTCCTGGTCAAAGGAGTTGGGTAAACACGGCATCCGCGTGGTGGGGATAGCACCTGGCATTCTGGAAAAAACCGGTCTGCGCACGCCGGAATATGAAGAGGCGCTGGCCTGGACGCGCAATATCACCGTCGATCAGCTGCGTGACGGCTATACAAAGAACGCGATCCCCATTGGACGCGCGGGTCGGCTGGCAGAAGTTGCTGATTTTGTTTCTTATTTACTCTCAGAACGGGCCAGCTACATAACCGGAGTAACCACTAACATTGCGGGCGGAAAAACGCGGGGTTAAGGAGGCGATATGGTGAATGTAATCTTCTGCGCCCACGGGCAACTGGCCTGCGCCATGCTGGAATCGGTACAAATGGTGTATGGCGAGGTCAACGTCAGCGCGGTGGCATTTGTCCCCGGCGAGAACGCGAATGACATCGCCAGCAAACTCGAAAAGTTAGTGAGCGCACACATACAGGATGAATGGTTGATTGCCGTCGACTTACAGTGCGGAAGTCCGTGGAATGCGGCGGCGACGCTTGCCATGCGTAATCCTGAGCTGCGCGTCATCAGCGGCCTCTCGCTGCCACTGGCGCTGGAACTGGTGGATAACCAGGCCAGCATGAACGTCGACGAGCTCTGTACGCACCTGACGACCATCGCCCGTCAGACCTGCGTGGTCTGGCAACAACCGGTAACCGCCGAGGAGGATTTCTGATGAATATTACGCTGGCCCGTATTGATGACCGCCTTATCCACGGCCAGGTCACGACCGTCTGGTCGAAAGTGGCCAATGCCCAACGCATTATTATCTGCAATGACGACGTTTATAACGATGAAGTTCGCCGCACCTTATTACGCCAGGCGGCGCCGCCGGGAATGAAAGTCAATGTGGTGAATATCGAAAAAGCGGTCGCGGTTTATCATAATCCGCAATATCAAAATGAGACCGTTTTTTATCTTTTCACCAACCCGCAGGATGCATTAAAGATGGTTTCTCAGGGGGTGAAGATTGCCACATTAAATATTGGCGGCATGGCCTGGCGACCGGGTAAAAAACAGTTAACCAAAGCCGTATCCTTAGATGACCAGGATATTCAGGCATTCCGTGAACTGGATAAGCTGGGGGTTAAATTAGATTTACGGGTGGTTGCTTCCGATCCCTCGATTAATATTCTCGACAAAATAAAAGAAATCGCTGTAACAGAATAAAAAATAACGCCTGTGTATTTATGCCGTAACAGGCAGGGATGTCTATATCTCAAAGGTGACATATTATGGAAATCAGTACTCTACAAATCATAGCCATATTTCTTTTTTCCTGTATTGCCGGTATGGGCAGCGTACTGGATGAATTCCAGACCCACCGCCCGCTGATTGCCTGTACCGTTATTGGTTTGATTCTCGGCGATCTGAAAACCGGCATTATGCTCGGCGGTACGCTGGAACTTATCGCCCTGGGCTGGATGAACGTCGGCGCGGCGCAATCTCCTGACTCAGCGCTGGCCAGCATCATCTCCGCCATTCTGGTGATTGTCGGTCAGCAAAGCATTGCCACGGGGATCGCCATCGCCCTGCCCGTCGCCGCCGCAGGACAGGTCCTCACCGTCTTCGCCCGTACCATCACCGTGGTATTCCAGCACGCGGCAGATAAGGCCGCTGAAGACGCGCGTTTTCGCACCATCGACCTGCTGCACGTCTCGGCGCTCGGGGTTCAGGCCCTGCGCGTCGCCATTCCGGCGCTGGTGGTTTCGCTGTTCGTCAGCGCCGATATGGTGAGCAATATGCTTAGCGCCATTCCGGAATTCGTGACCCGGGGCTTGCAGATTGCCGGTGGGTTTATCGTGGTGGTGGGCTACGCCATGGTGCTGCGCATGATGGGCGTGAAATACCTGATGCCCTTCTTCTTCCTCGGGTTCCTTGCCGGCGGCTATCTCGATTTCAGTCTGCTCGCCTTCGGCGGCGTGGGGGTGATTATCGCTCTCGTCTATATCCAGTTGAACCCGCAGTGGCGCAAAGCCGAACCTCAGGCCGCCACCTCACCGTCCACCGCCCTTGACCAGCTTGATGACTAACGGAGCCCATCATGGAACAGAAAAAACTGACCAAATCTGACCTGTTTAGCATGTTCGTTCGCTCCAATCTGCAGCAGGCGTCGTTCAACTTTGAGCGCATTCACGGGCTGGGCTTTTGCTACGACATGATCCCCGCCATTAAACGACTTTATCCATTGAAAGAGGATCAGGTTGCCGCCCTTAAACGCCACCTGGTGTTCTTCAATACCACGCCTGCCGTTTGCGGCCCGGTACTCGGGGTCACTGCGGCGATGGAAGAAGCGCGGGCTAACGGCGCAGACATTGACGATGGCGCGATTAACGGCATCAAGGTCGGGTTGATGGGCCCGCTGGCTGGCGTCGGCGATCCGCTGGTGTGGGGCACGCTCAGGCCGATCACCGCCGCCCTCGGCGCCTCCCTGGCACTGTCCGGCAACCTGCTCGGCCCTTTATTGTTCTTCTTTATTTTCAATGCAGTACGTCTGGCCATGAAATGGTATGGCCTACAGCTTGGCTTTCGTAAGGGCGTCAACATCGTCAGCGATATGGGAGGCAATCTGCTGCAAAAACTCACCGAAGGGGCATCGATTCTCGGCCTGTTCGTGATGGGTGTGCTGGTGACCAAATGGACGAGTATCCATGTGCCGTTGGTGGTGTCGCAGACCCCAGGCCCGGATGGCATCACCGTCACCATGACCGTGCAGAACATCCTTGATCAGCTCTGCCCAGGCTTACTGGCGCTGGGTCTGACTTTGCTGATGGTGCGCCTGCTTAACAAGAAAATTAACCCGGTATGGCTGATCTTCGCCCTCTTTGGTCTGGGCATTATCGGCAACGCACTGGGTTTCCTGTCCTGAT
Organism: Phytobacter sp. V91; assembly: GCF_965644225.1. NCBI lineage: Bacteria > Pseudomonadati > Pseudomonadota > Gammaproteobacteria > Enterobacterales > Enterobacteriaceae > Phytobacter > Phytobacter sp. V91. Next base: position 14,948 of record NZ_CBFFRJ010000060.1, read on the forward strand.
TATTCGCCCTGGCGAGATGCCGGGGCCATCGTTCAACACGAGGTGGTAAACATGCAAACAACAGCCCTACGCCTGTATGGCAAACGCGACCTGCGCCTGGAAAGGTTCGAACTTCCACAGATGCAGGACGATGAAATTCTGGCAACGGTGGTCACCGACAGCCTGTGCCTCTCCTCCTGGAAAGAGGCAAACCTGGGCGAGAACCACAAAAAAGTGCCCGATGACGTGGCGACAAATCCCATCATCATTGGTCATGAGTTTTGCGGCGATATTCTTGCCGTCGGCAAAAAATGGCAGCACAAATTCAGGCCTGGTCAGCGCTATGTGATTCAGGCCAACCTGCAACTGCCGGATCGTCCGGATTGCCCCGGCTACTCCTTCCCCTGGGTGGGGGGGGAAGCCACTCACGTTGTCGTCCCCAATGAAGTGATGGAGCAGGACTGCCTGCTGGCTTACGAAGGCGATACTTACTTCGAAGGCTCGCTGGTAGAGCCGCTGTCCTGCGTAATTGGCGCCTTTAACGCTAACTATCATCTCCAGGAAGGCACTTACAACCACAAAATGGGCATTCGCCCGCAGGGGCGCACGCTGATCCTCGGCGGCACCGGCCCGATGGGACTGCTGGCCATTGACTATGCGTTGCATGGCCCGGTGAATCCGGCGCTGCTGGTTGTTACCGACACCAATAAAGACAAACTGAGCTACGCCCGTAAGCACTATCCGTCAGAACCACAAACCTTGATTCATTATCTGCATGCGGAGGCTGCGTCGTTCGACACGCTAATGGCGCTGAGCGGCGGCCACGGCTTTGACGATATTTTTGTCTTTGTCCCCAATGAAGCGCTGGTCACCCTGGCCTCGTCGCTGCTCGCCCCGGATGGTTGCATGAACTTCTTTGCCGGGCCGCAGGATAAGCAGTTCAGCGCCCCGGTGAATTTCTACGATGTGCATTACGCCTTCACCCATTATGTTGGCACATCCGGCGGCAATACCGACGATATGCGGGCTGCCGTAAAACTGATTGAAGAGAAAAAGGTGCAGGCGGCAAAAGTGGTCACGCATATTCTGGGTCTCAACGCCGCAGGAGAAACCACCCTGGAACTGCCTGCCGTCGGCGGCGGCAAAAAACTGGTTTATACCGGAAAATACCTGCCGCTCACTGCGCTCAAACAGATTGACGATCCTGAGCTTGCCGCCATCCTTGAGCGCCATAAAGGCATCTGGTCCGGGGAAGCCGAGCAGTACCTGCTGACTCACGCAGAGGAGATTAACCATGATTAACCGCGATACGCTGCTGTGTATCTCTCTTGCCGGTCGTCCTGGCAACTTCGGCACCCGTTTTCATAACTATATGTATGAAAAACTGGGCCTCAATTTTATCTACAAAGCCTTCACCACAAAGGATATCGAAGCGGCGGTAAAAGGGGTGAGAGCACTGGGCATTCGTGGCTGTGCGGTCTCGATGCCGTTCAAAGAGGGCTGTATGCCCTTTCTGGATGCGATTGATCCCTCGGCAAAGGTGATTGATTCGGTGAATACCATCGTCAACGATGACGGACGCTTAACCGGCTTCAACACCGATTACATTGCGGTAAAAAGCCTGATTGCCAGCCGCCAGCTTGATACGACGGCACGGGTGATGATCCGCGGTAGCGGCGGGATGGGTAAGGCCGTTATCGCAGCCTTTCGCGATGCCGGCTTTCGCGACGTGATCATCGCCGCCCGCAACCAGCAGAGCGGCACGGCGCTGGCCCGTCAGTACGGTTTTCAGTGGCAGCCGCAGCCGGAAGGATACCACTGCGATATTCTGGTCAACGTCACCCCCGTCGGAATGGCCGGAGGTAAAGAGAGCGAGAGCCTCTCGTTCAGCGAAACAATGGTCGCCCACGCCAGCGTGATCTTCGATGTGGTCGCCCTGCCCGCAGAAACACCGGTGATAAAACTGGCCCGTCAGTCGGGGAAAAAGGTCATCAGCGGTACAGAAGTCATTGCCCTGCAGGCCGTCGAGCAATTCGCCATGTACACCGGCGTGCGCCCGGAGGCTGCGCTTATCAATGAGGCGGCGGCCTTTGCCAGCGCGGGATAAGCGCATTCAGAAGAGCGCCAGGGATGGTGCTCTAATATCCATTAATCATAAAATCAATGGCATCTCTCAGCGCAGCTCTGTCACTCGCCAGGTCTGCGACACGTTCACCAAGTTCTTTTACTGGGATCCCTGCCATCATATGCATCATCACGACATAAACGTTGTCATTGATTTCGACGACAGGGCAAATTTTCGCTGGCGGTGAAACGCCTGCGAGATGATTCAGCTCAATAGCGGGGGCGACAAGAACATGCTTAAGTACATTGGCAATCGGATGCTGGAGGTTAATCAACACTGGATAGACATGCCTGCCGCTGCCTAAATTTTCATAAGCGTGAAACTGCTCCATCAAAATGACCGTTGAAAATCACTGAATGAACCATTCTCTTCAACCCAACGATTAACAGCATCAATGGATTTTTTGTTTTCACGGAGCCATTCATCCCGTTTGTTCTCGCGAAATTTTTCAATCAAGGCCTCAGTTAACACTGCCGACAAATTGATTTTAAGCTTACGCGCTTCCTCCAGAACGTCAGGAGACAGGGAAACATTCACCGACTTTTTTAACTTTGACGTAGTGCGCATGATAACCCCCATTGCAATGCGCATGAATTGTCTTAGATTAGCGTAATAAGCAAGCATTTTCTATTTCCCCATCCGTGAGTTGAACCACGAGATTAGCCATGTTCCATTGCATAATCACGCCTCAGCGACCAGTTTTGCGAGGCGCTTTCCCGTTTTAATACTCATCCTTGTCATCATCGTCATCGGGCTGCTCCAGCACGCTGTAGGCCACCGAGCAGAACAATGAGTTGAGACGTTTCATATCCCCCAGCAGCCCCATATGCAGCGAGCTGGTCTCGATACTCTGCACGTTTTGCTGGTGCAGTCGGTCAACGTGGGCATGGGAATAACGGCGATTGAGAATACGAAAACGGTGCTTGCTACGGCGCAGTCGACGGGCGCTGGTGACGTCGGCGGAGAAAAAGACCGACATCGCCAGCTTGAGGTTCGTGAGCAGTTGCTCATATAAGGCATCCAGCTCCTTAAGTCCTTCAACGGAGAAGGCGCGGCGGGCGGCCAGCGATTTATCGGCAATTTCACTGCCCATACGCTCAACAATATCGGAAGCCTGCTCCAGATTGAGGGACATCTCGATAATCTCCGCCCAGCGCTTCGACTCTTCCTCCGCCAGCTCCTCTTTTGGCATCCGCGCCAGATACAACTTGATGGCGGTGTAAAGCACATTGATATCATCCGCGAGTTTACGCAGATCTTTCTCCTGCCGCGGCTCACCGTGCATCACCTTATATAACCCCTCCAGCATCAGCTCCATGGCATCGCCAATACGCAGCGTCTCCCTGGCGGCATTGGCCAGCGCAAGGGTTGGGGTATCGAGTGCGGAGCTGTCCAGGTGCTTGGGTTTCAGGCGCGCATCAAGCTCAGGTTCGTCGCGGATCAGACGCTCGCAGAAGGTGGCCATCGCGCCGACAAAAGGCACCATCACCAGGCAGCGAATCAGGTTGTAGAAGACATGGAAGTAGATAACCAGTTCTGCTTTCGGCAGCGGCAACCCATCCATCAGGTTCGCCAGCATATGCACAAACGGCAGAATGGCGAAGCTACCCACCAGCTTAAACAGCAGACTGCCTAAGGCCACCCGGCGAGCCGCCGCATTGGCCGCGCTGTTGTTAAGCATCGCCAGCAAGCCGGATCCAAGGTTTGCGCCAATGACCAGGCACAGTGCAACCGGGAAGGAGATAACCCCCGCAGTGGTCAGGGTGGCGGTTAGTAGCACCGCAGCCAGACTTGAGTAGCTGACGATGGCAAAGACCGCACCGATCAAGGCATCCAGCATAATATCGCCGGTGAGCGAGGCAAAGATCACCTGCACACCGCTGGCCTGGGTGATGGGGGTGACAGCCTGAACAATCAGCTCAAGCGCCAGCAAAATCAGGCCAAGGCCAATGCCGACCCGCCCCAGCTGGCCTGCGCGTGTCTGTTTTCGCCCAAGGAAGAACACCACGCCGATGAAAATCAGGAGCGGCGACAGCCATGAAAGATCAAAGGTCAGCACGCGGGCCATCAGTGCGGTCCCCACGTCGGCCCCCAATACAATGACCAGGGCTGGCGCTAGGGCAACAAGATCCTGGGCGACAAACGAGGTCACCAGCATGGTGGTCGCATTGCTGCTTTGTACCAGCGCGGTAACGCCAATCCCGGCAGTAAACGCGAGCGTTTTATTCTCGACGCTGCTGCTGAGTACGGTGCGCAAACGCGCACCAAACACCCGCATCACGCCGGTGCGCACAATGTGAGTGCCCCACACCAACAGAGCGACTGATGAGAGCAAATGAAGCAGAATTAACACGGACTCAGGTTCTCCTTATTGTTGCTGATTCCTTTCATCTTCCCGCCAGTTTCGTTCAGTAAGAAAGACTGTTATTTAACATGAGTATAAGAGATTAACTGTAACATGTAATAAAAGAGATAAAGAATGACCTGTAATATCTGTCTGTAAAGTGTAATAAAAATAATTAAAGGCGGCATTCCCTGATAATTTCTTGCCATTATTTTGTTTAATAACTGTCTCTGCTGTAGAAATCTGGTTATAGAAAAACAGTGTTGTTATCATCGCAAAATTTAAATTATCCGCTTTCTTTATAATTTATTATGTTAAATAATCTGCCCTGATTTATCACGTAGTTAAGGAATGGCAATGCGCTTCAGTACGATGTCCGACAGTGAAATTATTTCTGAATTGTGCCGCAGAATTAAAGAAACCCGTATGCAACTCGGATTGTCGCAGATCGAGCTGGCCGAGCGTGCCCAGGTGGGCGCGGCAACCATTAAACGCGTTGAGCTGGGTGAATCCGTGACGCTCAGCACACTGATTGGCATTTTGCGTGGCCTCGATCGCCTGCATCAGCTGGAGTCGATTTTATACGACTCGCATATTCGCGCCTTTAACGCGCAGATCAATGCCGCCGTACCTGCCCGCATCCGTATCCGCAAAAAACAGGTCCATCAGCCGAAAGAAAAATATGCCGCAGAGGCCGCGCAGAAGGATGCTTCTCATTCAACCATCAATGAGTGGTACACCTCATCCGCCTCGCATAGTGTGGTCTGGTCGCATCAGGCGCAGGATACAGAGAAAAAAAGCTAAAGGCGGGAAGCATCGCCTGCTTAGTGCTGCACAGGCGATGTTTAAAGGACTCAGGACTCGCAAACCGCCACTTTGATGGCTAACCCGCCCCGTGCCGTTTCGCGGTATTTGGCATTCATGTCTTTGCCGGTCTCAAACATGGTTTCGATGACTTTATCCAGGGAGACTTTCGGGTCACTGGTACGGTACATCGCCATACTTGCCGAGTTGATGGCTTTCACCGCCGCAATCGCGTTACGCTCAATGCACGGCACCTGAACCTGACCGGCAACCGGGTCACAGGTCAGCCCCAGGTTGTGTTCCATGCCAATTTCAGCGGCAATACAGACCTTCTCCGGACTGGCGCCCAGCAGCTCAGCCAGCCCGGCAGACGCCATCGAACAGGCCACGCCCACTTCGCCCTGGCAACCCACCTCCGCGCCCGAAATAGAAGCATTCATCTTGTACAGAATGCCAATCGCCCCTGCGGTCAGGAAGTAGCGCATGTAAATTTCCGGAGTCACGGCTTTGATAAAGCGATCGTAATAGGCCAGTACCGCCGGAATAATCCCGCAGGCCCCGTTCGTCGGCGCGGTCACCACACGTCCACCGGCGGCGTTTTCCTCCCCCACCGCCATGGCAAACATATTCACCCAGTCCATTGCGCTTAACGGGGTGATGGACTGACTCTGTGGCGCAAGAACCCGGTGCAGCGCAGAGGCGCGACGTGGCACTTTTAACGGGCCAGGCAGGATCCCTTCCGTGCTCATACCACGGGTTATGGCGTTACGCATGGTTTCCCAGACCTTCGCCATATTCTGTTCAACGTTGTCCCGGCCATGACGGGCTGTTTCGTTTTTCATCATCACTGCCGAAATTGACAGGCAGTTTTCGTGACAATGGTTCAGTAAATTGCGTGCGGAGTAGAACGGGAAAGGAATATCGACATCGGCGTCCTGGCTTTTGCCAAAGTTTTCTTCCGTGACGATAAAACCGCCGCCAATCGAATAATAGGTCTGGAAGTGGGCAATTTTGCCGTCGCAAAATGCGGTAATGCTCATTCCGTTTTCATGCAGCGGCAGAAACTCATTGTGAAAACGCATGCATTCGGCAACCGGGAACTGAATTTCACGTTGCCCTTCTTCAATAAACAGCCGTTGCATGGTGTTAACGTCGCGAATAATCGCCGGAATGGCGTCAATATCGACAGTTTCCGGCAAATAACCGGAGAGGCCAAGAATAATGGCGATATCGGTGTGATGCCCCTTGCCCGTTAATGACAGAGAGCCATAAACGTCAACCACCAGACGGGTAACTTTGTGCAACAGGCCTTTTTCCGCGAGGGTATCAACAAACTGTTTTCCCGCCTTCATTGGCCCGACGGTATGCGAGCTGGACGGTCCGATGCTGATTTTAAAAATATCGAAAGCACTAATCATGTGGCACCCATGCGAGTAACAAAGCAAAACGGAGGCGCCGCCCTTTACCGGCGGCGCGGAGAACTTAGCTGAACAGAGAGAAGAAGATGGCGGAGATGGCAATCAGCCCCATCGCAGTCACAAACAGGTTGCTGATATGACCGCTGTATTTACGCATCGCCGGGACTTTATTGATGGCATACATCGGCATCAGGAACAGAATAATCGCGATAACCGGGCCGCCGAGATTTTCAATCATGCCAAGGATGCTCGGGTTCAGGGTGGCCACAATCCAGGTCGTCACCAGCATAAAGAGCGCGGTTAACTTGTTCAGTTTGTTGAGCTCGATAGTTTTACCTTTGCCGCGCAGAGACTTAATCACCATGCCGTTAAAGCCTTCACGCGCCCCCAGATAGTGGCCGAGGAAGGATTTGGTAATGGCGATCATGGCGATAATCGGCGCCATCCACGCAATCACCGGCGCATTAAAGTGGTTCGCCAGATAGGACAGGATTGAGATGTTTTGTGCTTTCGCTTCTGCCAGATTTTCCGGCGACAGGCTCAGGACGCAGCTGAAGACGAAGAACATCACCGTCAGCACCATCATGATATGGGCATAGCTCAGAATGCGGGAACATTTACGTTCGGCATCCTGACCGTACTCTTCACGTTTCGCCACGGCGAAGGAGGAGATAATCGGCGAGTGGTTAAAGGAGAAGACCATCACCGGGATCGCCAGCCACAGCGTCATCCACAGACCGTGACCAGTGGGTGCCGCGCTGCTTAATGAGAGGGTATCCAGTACTGCGCCGTTCCACTGCGGGATCAGATACAGCGCCAGCATCATCAGGGCAGCCACAAACGGGAATACCAGCACGCTCATCGCTTTGACGATCATCTTTTCGCCAAAGCGGACGATGCCCATCATCCCGACAATCAAAATCAGCGACAGAATGGCGCGCGGCGGTGAAATCAATCCCAGTTGATGGGTAATAAAGCTGTCGACGGTGTTAGTGATCGCCACGCTATACACCAACAGAATCGGGTAGATGGCGAAGAAATATAACAGGGTGATGAGCTTCCCGGCACCTACACCAAAATGCTCTTCCACCACTTCAGTAATATCTTCGCCAGGGTTTTTACCCGAGAGTACAAAACGGGTTAAACCCCGGTGAGCAAAAAATGTCATCGGGAAGGCCAGCAGAGCCATAATGATTAACGGAATTAAGCCGCCCACGCCGGCATTAATGGGCAGGAAAAGAACTCCGGCACCAATCGCCGTACCGTAAAGACCCAGCATCCAGACGGTATCACTCTTTCTCCAGCCACTGCCTTCACGCGTGACAAGAGTACTTTGAACGTTTTCCATAATATGGCCTCTGTAATATATATTTGAGCCAGATTGTATTGGCTCATATTCAAGTTATAAGAACGCGGTCTTTATTTTGCTATTTTATTAAATAGCACTAAGCTTAGTTATTTACAGCGATCACATAACCTGATTTAGAGAGGTGACTTTTAAGGTATCAAAAATAATACCTAATTTTTTATATTATTCCGCGGTATCATTTTTAATACGTTATTAACTGAAGGGCGAGTTAACACTCTATATATTTATATAACCTAAGATGGCTGATGACAATTATAATTGTCATACGATTAATAAAAACATTATGTGCAGATTATTTAAAATAACATCGTAGATAAATCAGCTAAAAACAAAACTGGCCTGAAAATTCAGGCCAGTTAATAGAACGTCAGGCGGCGAGGAACTTAGTCGGCATCGTAACCCAGATTCGGCGCCAGCCAGCGTTCCACTTCCGCCACCGGCATCCCTTTACGCCGGGCATAGTCTTCTACCTGGTCGCGTTGCAACTGCGCCACGGCGAAGTACTTGCTGTCAGGATGGCTAAAGTACCAGCCGGAAACCGAAGCTCCAGGCCACATGGCGAAGGACTCCGTCAGCTTCATACCGGTGTGGGTTTCGACATCCAGCAGCTGCCAGATGGTGCCCTTCTCGGTATGCTCCGGGCAAGCCGGGTATCCCGGCGCCGGGCGAATGCCCTGATAGTTTTCGCGAATCAGCTCCTCATTGCTGAGGTTCTCGTTTGGCGCATAGCCCCAGTAAACCTTACGTACACGCTCATGCAGATATTCGGCAAAGGCTTCCGCCAGGCGGTCGGCCACCGCTTTGATCATGATCTTGTTGTAATCATCGTGCTGCGCATCATACGCCTCGGCCAGCGCGTCCTCTTCAAGCCCGCCGGTCACCGCAAAGGCGCCAATATAGTCCGCTTTACCACTTAGCTTCGGCGCGACGAAATCGGCCAGGCAGTAGTTGGCGAAACCCACTTTTTCGGTTTGCTGACGCAGATGGCAACCGACCGCCAGTAGCTGGCTGCGGGTTTCGTCGCGGTAGATTTCCACATCGTCGCCAACCCGGTTCGCCGGGAACAGACCAACCACCCCGCGCGGATTCAACGTCTTCTCACGACTCAGCATATCGAGCATATCGTTGGCATCCTGGAACAGCCGTTTGGCCTCTTCCCCGACGATCTCGTCTTCGAGGATGCGGGGATATTTTCCGGCCAGCGACCAGGTCATAAAGAACGGCGTCCAGTCGATGTAATTGCGCAGCGTCTCAATACTGGCTTCTACTTCCTGTACACCCAGCTTATGCGCCACGGGCGGCGTATAGCTGTCCCAGTCAAAGGCCAGATCGTTTTCCCGGGCGGCGGCAAGCGTCACCGGAGGCGTACGCGGTTTCTTACGGGCATGCTGAATACGCACGGTTTCGTACTCTTTACGGGTACGGGCGACAAAATCATCGCGCTGCGAGTCTGACAGCAATGCCGCCACCACGCCCACGGTGCGTGAGGCGTTTTGCACGTAAACCGTCGGGCCGCTGTAGTTCTGCTCGATTTTCACCGCCGTGTGCGCTTTAGAGGTGGTTGCGCCGCCGATCAGTAAAGGCATGGTGAAGCCCTGTCGCTCCATCTCTTTGGCGACGTTAACCATTTCATCCAGCGATGGGGTAATCAGGCCAGAGAGGCCAATCAGGTCGGCATTCACTTCACGGGCGGTTTTGAGGATTTTCTCCGTCGGCACCATCACGCCTAAATCGACGATTTCGTAGTTATTACATTGCAGCACCACGCCAACGATATTTTTGCCAATATCATGCACGTCGCCTTTTACGGTCGCGATGACCATCTTGCCGTTACTGGAGCCTTTCTCTTTACTGGCTTCAATATAGGGCTGTAAATAAGCCACCGCCTGTTTCATCACGCGGGCGGATTTCACCACCTGCGGGAGGAACATCTTGCCCTCGCCAAACAGGTCACCCACCACGTTCATGCCGTCCATCAGCGGCCCTTCAATCACCTCGATAGGGCGAGCAACCTGCAGCCGGACCTCTTCGGTATCCTGCTCAATAAACTCAGTGATGCCTTTCACCAGCGAATACTCGAGGCGTTTTTTCACCTCCCAGCTCCGCCATTCCGCCTGCTGGGCGTTAGCCGAATCGTCGGTTTTACTGCCACGGAATTTTTCCGCCAGCTCAAGCAGTCGCTCGGTGCCGTCTTCACGCCGGTTGAGAACAACATCTTCAACCGCATCACGCAGCTCCGCAGGCAAATCGTCATAAATCGCCAGTTGCCCGGCGTTCACAATCCCCATATCCATACCGTTACGGATGGCGTAGTAGAGGAAGACGGCATGAATGGCTTCACGCACCGGGTCGTTACCACGGAAGGAGAAGGATACGTTAGAGACGCCGCCGGAGATCAGCGCGTGAGGTAGCTCACGTTTGATATCTTCACAGGCGCCGATAAAGTCCTGCGCGTAGTTATTGTGCTCTTCAATGCCGGTTGCGACGGCAAAGATATTGGGGTCAAAGATGATGTCTTCCGGCGGGAAGCCCACCTCTTCGGTGAGAATTTTGTATGCGCGGCGGCAAATTTCAATTTTGCGCGCGCGGGTATCAGCCTGACCCTCTTCGTCAAAGGCCATCACCACCATGGCAGCACCGTAACGGCGTACGCGTTTTGCGTGATGGATAAAGACATCAACCCCCTCTTTCATCGAAATGGAGTTAACGATGCCTTTGCCCTGAATACATTTCAGCCCTTTTTCGATGACGTCCCATTTCGAGGAGTCAATCATGATCGGCACACGGGCAATGTCGGGTTCACCGGCAATCAGGTTGAGGAAACGCACCATCGCCGCTTCGGCGTCGAGCATCCCTTCATCCATATTGATGTCGATAATTTGCGCGCCGCTCTCCACTTGTTGCAGCGCCACTTCCAGGGCTTCGTTGTACTTCTCTTCTTTGATCAGGCGCTTAAATTTGGCCGAGCCGGTAACGTTAGTACGCTCGCCCACGTTTACAAACAGGCTGCTGTCACCAATATTGAGAGGTTCGAGACCCGCCAGGCGGCAGGCAACCGGGATCTCCGGCAACTGGCGCGGCGGCAAACCTGCGACAGCATCGCTCATCGCCTTGATATGTTCCGGCGTGGTGCCACAGCAGCCACCCACCACGTTCAGGAAACCGGCTTGCGCCCATTCGCGGATCTGTGCCGCCATGGTGTCAGCATCAAGATCGTATTCGCCAAAGGCGTTGGGTAAACCAGCGTTCGGGTGCGCAGTGACGTAGCACTCGGCAATACGTGAGAGCTCCTGCACATACTGGCGCAGTTCATCCGGCCCAAGCGCGCAGTTCAGGCCAAAGGTGAGTGCCTCGGCGTGGCGCAGGGAGTTGTAAAAGGCTTCAGTGGTTTGCCCGGACAGCGTACGACCTGAGGCGTCGGTGATGGTGCCGGAAATCATGATTGGCAGGTCGACGCCCAGCGCTTCAAACTCTTCTTTGACCGCAAAAATCGCGGCTTTGGCGTTGAGGGTATCGAAAACCGTCTCAATCAGGATCAGGTCACTGCCACCTTCCACCAGCGCTTTGGTGGATTCACGGTACGCCTCCACCAGCCCATCGAAGGTGATGTTGCGAAACGCCGGGTCGTTAACGTCCGGGGAGATAGAAGCGGTGCGGTTGGTCGGGCCGAGAACCCCGGCAACGTAGCGCGGTTTTTCCGGCGTGCGGGCCGTCCATTCGTCGGCGCAGGCGCGCGCCAGCTTCGCCGCGGCAAAGTTGATCTCCGCTGACAGGGATTCCATCTGGTAATCCGCCATCGCGATCGTCGTCGAGTTAAAGGTGTTGGTTTCAATGATATCCGCGCCCGCGGCAAAATAAGCGGAGTGGATAGTGGCAATCACCTCAGGCTGGGTGATCACCAACAGGTCATTGTTGCCTTTAAGATCGCAGGGCCAGTCGGCGAAACGCTCACCGCGAAAATCCTGCTCACTCAGACGTTGATTCTGGATCATGGTGCCCATGCCCCCATCCAGAACCAGAATTCGTTCTTTTAACTGCCGTTGCAGTTGCTCAACTTTGCTGCTCACACGTGCTCCCGACGACGCTCAACCAGGCCAAAAGGCCAGCAGGACATACTGGCATAAACTGTCAGGTCGGAAAAGCCAGAGAGGGGTAACATGAGAGATGTTCACCTGAACTCATCCGATCAGTACTTTGTGGGGTTGCATTATAATTCAATGAAACGAAAATGATTTCCACGATACAGAAAAGGAGTCAGCCATGGTTGCCACCGTTCCCGCTAAACGCGGCAGAAAACCCTCTGTTGCCGCTGCTGCTCAGCCTGGCGGTCAGGTCCAGTCGCTCACCCGCGGCCTTAAATTGCTGGAGTCCATCGCGGAATCACGCGGCAGCGTCGCTTTAACCGAACTGGCGCAGCAGGCTGGCTTACCCAATTCAACCACCCATCGCTTACTCACTACCATGCAGCAGCTTGGCTTTGTACGCCAGGTTGGGGAACTGGGCCACTGGTCGGTGGGAGCACACGCCTTTATCGTCGGCAGCAGCTTTCTGCAAAGCCGTAACCTGATGGCGATTGTGCACCCCATTTTACGCACCCTGATGGAAAACTCTGGCGAGACGGTCAATCTGGCAGTACTGGACCAGAGCGATCATCAGGCCATTATTATCGACCAGGTGCAATGTACCCAGTTGATGCGTATGTCCGCCCCTATTGGCGGCAAATTACCGATGCATGCATCCGGGGCCGGGAAAGCCTTTCTGGCAAATCTGAATGATGACCAGGTCTCCGGCCTGCTGCACCGCAAAGGGCTGCATGCTTATACCCATGCCACGCTGGTGTCGCCGGTGCACCTGAAAGAAGACCTTGCCCAGATACGCAAGCGGGGCTACTCCTTCGATGATGAAGAACATGCGCTGGGCCTGCGCTGCGTCGCCGCCTGCATTTACGACGAGCATGGCCTGCCGTTTGCAGCAATCTCCATTTCCGGCCCCATTTCCCGTATTACCGACGACCGGGTAACCGAGCTTGGCGCGATGGCGATTAAGGGAGCGAAAGAGGTGACAACCGCCTGGGGCGGAATGCGCTGAGGCTGATGCCCTCACTCCGGCCCTCTTCCACCGGGAGAGGGAGAAAAACGGATACTGAACCGCTGCTTACGCCGGTAGGCGTAAACATCCTCCACATGGCCATTTTTGATCCGCGTTTGCAGGCCACGCCAGTAGTCTGCACGCAGCAGATCGGCATGCATCTCCTCAAATAACGGCCCAATTTGCGGATCGGCACACAACCAGTGACGAAACTCTTCCGGGAACACATCACCCGGCGTCACGCTATACCAGGGTTCCGCACTCATCTCATCTTCCGGGTAGCGCGGCGGCGGAATATCACGGAAGTTCACCTCGGTCATATAGCAGATCTCATCGTAGTCATAGAAAACCACGCGCCCATGCCGGGTAACGCCGAAATTTTTAAACAGCATATCGCCAGGAAAAATATTGGCAGCGGCAAGCTGGCGGATAGCATTCCCGTACTCCTCTACGGCATCCCGCAGCTGCTGGCCTTTGACCTGTTCAAACCAAAGATTGAGCGGCACCATCCGCCGCTCAATATAAAGATGGCTAATGACGATACGATCGCCGAGGTCGGTGATCTTCTGCGGCGCTTCTGCCAGCAGTAACGCCATTAACGCTGGCGCTATCTGGCGCTTTTCGAGGACAAAGTTTTCGAACTCCTGGGTGTCTGCCATCCGCCCGACACGATCATGCTCTTTGACCAGCTGATAACAGGCGCGCACATGGGCGGCACTCATCTCTTTTTGCGGAGGAAAGCGGTCTTTGATGATTTTAAATACCCGGTCAAAACCCGGCAGCGTGAAGACCAGCATCACCATGCCGCGTATGCCTGGCGCTTCAACAAATTGCTCATCGCTACCGGTGATATAGGTCAGGTATTCACGGTAGCTCTCGGTTTTGCCGTGTTTCTGACAGCCAATCGCCATATACAGCTCAGCGGTGGTTTTCCCCGGCAGGATCTCACGCAGCCACTCCACCAAAGCGGCAGGCAGTGGCGCATACACCATAAAATAGGAGCGGGCAAAACCAAACACGATGCTGGCCTCAGAGATGGCTGTCAGGCAGGTGTCGACAAAGAGCTCACCTTCGTCGCTGCGATGAACAGGCAACAAAAACGGCAGCGTGCCCGCAGGCGTTACCAGCTTGCCGACCAGCCAGGCCGCTTTATTACGATAAAAAAGTTCGTTAGCAATCTGCAAATGCGCCCGACGCAGCACCTCCAGTCCAAATGTGTCGACCAGATGGGCAATGATGTAGCCCACATCCCGTGCTTTGTTCTGCCATGGCAGACGTAGCGGTACATCGCTGAGTACGTGGGTGAGCAGTGTTTCCCAGTCAGTATCGGGGAAAAAATCCTTTGCCAGCGGACGCGAGTTTCCGCGAAAACGGTGTTCCGGCTGGGAGCTGAAAATAAATAATCGCTCAGGCGTGAGCGCATGATGATCGAATAACCGGCAGTAGACCGAGTTGAAAAAACTTTCCGCGATTTCATAGCGCGGGTAGTCCGGCAGCAGTTGAGCGTAATGCGCTTTAACCCGCAGCAGAAAAGCCGGATCAGGACGTTGATTATCGGTAATGCAGCGCAGTTGCTCCACCACCAGACCCACATGGTGATCGTAGAGGTGAATACGTTGCTTCATCGCCTGCTGGACCGCATGCCAGTCGGCCTGTTCAAAGCGCTGCTGCGCGCCGGAGGTGACTTCGAGAAAGCGTCCGTACTGGGCATCGAATCCCTGCAGGATGGTTTGTGCAATCAGTAATTCCAGGCCACGCGGCATAGATTCCCCTCACCCCGACCCTTGTATGTTTAAAGTCACTTCAGTTACCCGCCACCAGGCGGGTACACTGCTACCGTGTTTGACCTGATGCCAC
>NZ_CBFFRJ010000061.1:0-29373 GCF_965644225.1 Phytobacter sp. V91
TGCGGGCATCGTGAAAAATCTATGGCAAAGAAAGCCTTATGTTCTCATAACTGACGATTAAATCGCACCTTCCTTAACGGCCTATGCAAGAATTCTGGCATTGTTACATATTCCTCATGATATTCCATCTTATAAAGCGGTAATGGCCGGACAGTATAAAGTATCGCGTATTGATATTAATTATATGTACTCACTATCAACGCTGGAAAATGTCAGAACATGGCTTTACGCCGCAGAGTTTAAAGCCAAAACAAGACACGGTCGCGCATGTGGGAAAGGCGGTACAGTTTATTTGGGTAAAAACTCTCGCCGCTGGAGTCTGAAATTTTATTCAAAATATGATGAGCACGTTTCAGGGAAAAAAGGGCATCAGATAGCTGAAGAGTTT
The DNA here is from genome assembly GCF_965644225.1 of Phytobacter sp. V91. Classification (NCBI taxonomy): domain Bacteria; kingdom Pseudomonadati; phylum Pseudomonadota; class Gammaproteobacteria; order Enterobacterales; family Enterobacteriaceae; genus Phytobacter; species Phytobacter sp. V91. Next base: position 389 of record NZ_CBFFRJ010000061.1, read on the forward strand.
GTACGCGCCGGATTACTTGATTGGACGAAAGATAAATTACGCATTGAATTAACTTTAAGAACAACCGAACTTATCGATTTAAATTTAACGCTTGGTGCTAACTGGAATATGGAAACCCCATGTAAATTATTCTCTGACTATATAGGGAGAATAGAAATGAATCAGAATACTATTTTAAGCGATGAAAAAATAACGAAACTACCAAGAAAAATACAGTCAACTTATTTACTTTGGAAGCAAGGGGGTAACATGAAAGAAATGTTACCTCATAACACATTTTACCGTCATAGAAGAGAATTGCTTTCGTTCGGCATTGATATTAATTTTTATTGCGACTCGCCAGATTTTAATAATGTTGTTCCGTTAGTAAGAACGTTGGAAGCTAAACCAGCAGAAATCCCCGTATGGATTTATGATAAAGGTTTTATTTTTGATTATAACCGTGTGTCGCGTGCCAGTAGCTGGCGATAGAGGAAAATACAATGGCTAATTATGGTTTGTTTGTGAAAGGGAAAATGTTAGGTGCTCGTCAACGTCAGAAAGTGAACGGGCAGGGGTATTATAATGAAATTGGCGTTGGCCTAGAAATCCCAGACGGTTTCGGCGGCACCAAATCAGATCAGGTTATTATTCGTGTTTCTCAATCATTGGTTAATGCCGGGTTGATGAATCAGGCCAATAGTTTTGTCGGTAAACTGGTACAAATCCCGGTATATGTTCGAGCATGGTCAATGGAAGGTCGGGACGGGGTAACATATAACTTATCGAACGATGCAACCATTACTGAAATAAAAGGGTGAGAATGATTTAATTATCATTTACTGATTATGCCTGATAATACATCACTTAATACTAATAATTTATCTGTTGGAAATGGTTATCTGATAGATGGCTCCATCTGCAATTATTACTATAAATATAGCTGTCAGACTGTAAATGTTCGTATGGAGTATGTTTCGCCTGAAATTGATTCCAGTATGTTAACCCAATACTGGTCTGTTGGATTTACCACTGTGCTGTTTCTCTGGTTATTTTCTGTAGGGGTAGGGCAAGTAATTAAACTTGTTCGTAATGCGTAAACACAAACTGAAGAGGGTATTTTTATGTTGAATAAATTAAGCAATAAATCAAAAGTTATATTGGCCTCTGTTTTAATGGCTGCTTCCTCGTTGAGTTTTGCGGAAGGAACGGCTACTGGTACAGGAGTTGATTTAACGCCACTGACTAACAGTATTGATTTTAGTACGGTACTGGTCGCTATTATGGCCGTTGCGGCTTCACTGGTCACGCTATATGCCGGTGTTGCAGGCGTTCGCTGGGTATTGCGTACCGTTAAATCAGCTTAATTCTTTCTCTGGGCGGCGAAAGTCGCCCTTTTTACAGGTGAATATATGGAGCTGGAACTATGGAAGCTGCTGTCCCTTTTTTGGGGAATTATTTCCGCTTATGTGGTTATTCTTGGTTTAAGAGGATAACCGTTTACTTTTTTATTTTTTCCTTTCTCTGGTCTGCCTATCCTCGTTATTCCTACTCTTTCGCGCCTGTCGTTGCCGCTGTTATGGCCAGGCAAGTTATTCCCAAGGTTATTGGTCGTGTTTTAGTTCGCCGTTTTGCGGCTAATGAAGCGATTTACAGTACGGCTCAATTGGCTTCAACTCGCGTTTTCCTTGGGCGAGTCGCGGCAAACTCTGCGGAGTATTTGCCTGCGGCCTCATCCTATAAAATAGGCGGTGTTTCAACCTGGGCGGGGATTGCTGCTGTTGTTGGCTCGCTGGTTCCGTCCAGTCTGAATGCGCCGGATGGTTCCGTGATGGTGATGACTAACGGCGTTAAACTGTCGGATAACCTTTACGAAGTGACGTATAGCAATGATGAGGGTAAGAGCAAAAAAATAACGGTTAACTTTGAACCGTCTGAACTCAGCCCGGTTATTTTTCATGTCAGTCGGAATAATATTGATGCAGGAGAACCGATAACCGGCGTAGAAAAAGGTTATTCTGTTCCCAATGAAGCCTTGTATTACTATCAGGATTACAGCACATTAACCTATTATTATGGAGATAATCCTTCCGAAATTGTTAGAGCCTATATTAATGATTACAATTCGGTAACTTATAAAGAAATAACAACCACCCTTGATAAAACGGTTAAGAATAAAATCGTTGATGGGCAAGGGAATGTAAGTTATGAGAATCAACCTTATAAAATAACATACCCCTCTGTTTTTTATAAAATAGATGAGACTCAACATTTATATACCAACGCCAGTACATCGGTATTCCCCAACGGGTTACCCGCTTATGAATCTGTTGCCGGTTTACCTATGACGAATTATGTCGGATTCTTATCTCCGGTCAGTAAATACAGCTATAACGGCGATCCATGTAAAACAACAAATAATGTCAATGGCAGTTCCGTTACTGTATGCACTGCTCCGAAAGAAGATGAATATAAAATTACGCAAACAGAGGATAAAAAAGAAATTATGGTGACAACGAATACGAAATATAAAGCGTCATCACTCTCCCTTGAAGCGGGAAATATTGAGTCAATGATTGATTATCTTGCCGAGCCGTTACAAGACCTTGCGGTTTCACCGGCGTTACTGTCTGAAGTAATCAATGAATTATGGATGGATGCGGCCAGCCAGAGTAATTATGATGGTATGCCATTAACGGAATCAGTCAGTCCTGCCGAAGTCACGTCAGCATTATCTGAACTTGGCCTTTCACCAACCTATCTCGATTTGCTTTCGCCGATTTCTGAGAGTCCCGGCGCTGACGTTAATATCGATATTTCAGTGAATAACACCCCCGGTAGTGATACAGGTGGAAGTGATGAAACCGATTTAGGCGAAGATCCACAAATTGCCTCACCGGAACTGGAAGAAACACCGACCGCTGACGAAATATTGAAGCCTATTTTTGACCTGTTGTCTTTCACGCAGGATTTTGATATTGGTTCACGTTCGGCGACGTGTCCCGTCGTTTCTTTTTCCGTATTCGAGCATGATTATAAAATTGATTCACACTGCCCGTTAATTGAGGATAACCGCGCCGCTATTCAGACCATTTTTTTAATTATATGGGGATTTATTGCATTGCGGGTAACGCTAAGCGCCTGATAATAGCTTTTAAGTGGGGTAATTATGTTTGGCATTCTGTTAAGCGCGGTTAATACGCTGCTGGGGTTTGTTTTTCGCTCCATTATTATTAAGTTTGTTGTATTCTTTGCGCTTTATTTTATCGTTCATGGATTTGTTGAAGTCCTTGTATCGCACCTGCCGGACACCAGTAATTTACCGGAATTGTTCGGGAATCTGTCGGATGGCTTTTGGTATTTTATTGATTTATGCGAACTTCCGCGCGGTATTAGTTTAATTATCTCCGCATGGGGGTTGCGTTTTATTATTCGCCGGATACCGGTAATAGGGTGATAATATGGCAATTTCCGCATATATCGGTATACCTGGTTCGGGAAAAAGTTATGAGGCCGTCAGCAACGTGATCCTTCCAGCCTTTCAGAACGGAAGGCGGGTTGTCACCAATATTTACGGTGTTGACGTCGATAAAATCAGGGCGTTATACCCTGATGCAGCCGGTGAACTGGTAGCGGTTGATAACGATGCCGTATTGCAGACTGACTTTTTTCCTTATAAAGGCTGTGAAAAAAGCTTTTGTCAGCCCGGAGATATTATTGTTATTGATGAGGCTTGGCGTATTTTTGGCAGTGACAAGGATATAACGCCGCAGCAGAAATCCTTTATTGCCGAACATCGACATTTTACGCATCCCGAAACTGGTGTTAGCTGTGATTTGGTGATTGTGAATCAGTCGCTGTCTAATATTGCGCGTTTTCTCAAGGATAAAATCGAAACCACTTACCGGATGAGAAAACTGAAAGCGCTGGGACTAAATAAGCATTATTGCGTTGATGTTTATTCCGGGCACAAGATTTATAAATCCAACCAGATAACGACATCCAGAAACAAATATGACCCGAAAATATTTGCGCTTTATCAGAGCTATGACGGTGTTAACGGAACAGAAAAGCAGACCGATAAACGCCAGAATATTTTTAATTCCGGCAAGGTGCGGTTTTTTCTTGTGCTATTTCCGAACATGTTTCTGGTGTCCGGGTATCTCATCTGGTCGTTTTTTGACAATTTCGGCCATGCCGACACGCCGAAACTGCCGCAAACCAGCGCAGAGAGCAGGGCACAACTAACTGATTTAGCGGCTAAAAAAGTCTTAACACCCCCTACGGGTAATCTGTCGCCAGTTGAAAGTGCGCCGCTGTCTGCCGAATGGCGTATTTCAGGAAAGATGGTTGCTGACGGTAAATCTTTCATCCTGCTGACCAATAACGCCGGCGTTCTCCGGGCGGTGCCGGCATCCAGTTTTAATTACAAGGGCCTGCTTATCACCGGCGTTATTGATGGCGAACGGGTTACGCTCTATACGGGAAAAAAGTAATATGATGAATAAGATACTGACACTGGCAGGGCTGTTTTTCCTGTCGCTACCGGGGCTTTGCGCGACGGAACTGGAACTGAATAAAGTCCGCTTGCCCGAAGCGATTTCACTGGTTTATTCCGATGTGCTGAAAGTACCGTTTATGCTCGATCCGCAACTGGTGAACGATGAACGGATGGTGACGTTTAAAATCACGCCGGACGTCGATGAAAGGGCGTTTATCACCCGTTATTTTCAGAATATGAACATCCGGATCTACACGCAAAAGGCATTGATTATTTATCGCCGTTTACGCCTCAGGAGCCGGTTAAGCCGCGCCAGACATGGGTTTATACGCCAAAGTATCGCTCGGTGTCCTACCTGTCGGATATCCTGAGCGGCTATGTATCAGGATCGTTTAATAACAGCGGAACGATCAATTCCAATAGTTCGCCAACATCGGCAACCGGCGCGGCCAGTTATATCAATCGTTCCGGCGATATTCTGGTGTATTACGGCACCCGTGAGGATATCGAGGTATTGAAAACGTTGGTCGCGTCGCTTGATACTATCAGCGATGAAGTGATTGTTTCCGGGTATGTTTTTGAGGTTCAGACCGCGCAGTCTGACGGTTCAGGCATCCTTTTAGCGGCTAAAATCCTGTCGGAGAAATTCAATATCTCAATCGGCAGCGCCAACAATCTGGACAACGTTATCAGCATCAAAACCGGCTCGGTTGACGCCGTTTTCAGCCTGTTGAAAACAGACAGCCGTTTTACTGTCGTCAGTGCGCCGCGGCTGCGTGTCAAGAATAATGCATCGGCATCGTTTTCTGTTGGCGCCGATGTGCCGGTGCTGGGCAATGTCACGGTGAACAATGATACGGCCGTCCAGTCCGTTGATTATCGCTCCAGCGGCGTGCTGTTTAACGTGACGCCGTCCATTAAAAGCCAGACAATGGACTTGAAAATTCAGCAGCAGCTTTCTAACTTTGTCACCACGGAAACCGGCGTAAATAACTCGCCAACGCTTATCAAGCGGGATGTGACAACCGAAGTCAGTTTAGCCGATGGCGACGTGATTTTGCTGGGCGGGCTGGCCGAACAGAAAGACAGTTCCGCTAAATCCGGTTGGGGCTTTTTTGGCTCAAAAACTAAAGAAAACAGTAAAAACGATATTATGGTCATGCTTCAGGTCAGCAAGGTTGACCGGAGCAAGACGCCGCCCCGGAGCGCCGCGAGGAGCGGGGGCTTGTTCCGGGGCAATCCTGACTGATTCAGGGGGTCGGATGTACAAATTTTTCTTCGTAAACGCCGATCAGTGACAAAACTCGTTTTTGTTGCTGTTCGGGGTTGGCCAAGCCGAACAGTTCTATTTTTTAGATTTATTGCTGATTCGGCGCGGCAGCATTATGAGGGAATAAAATGCAATTTTTCACATCCAGTGAGACAGTTGTGTTATCTGCGAAAACCTGTGATCGCTGTGGTTGCCATGCGAAAATGGCAGTCGATGATGCAGAGTTTCATGAATTTCTGTCTGTCGATCGTCAGGCCGGGTATGGTTCGATTTTTGGTGACGGTAATCGCTTAAAACTGGATTTATGCCAGCATTGCATAAAAGACGTTTTGAGTCAGTGGATGACGGTCAGCGACCAATGCCAATGATAGCACCGGGAACGCCAGTTCCCGTCCATCCTTACCTTGGTGCGCATAATGTATATTATGTTAAATACACTACGGAGTTTCTCTTGTTACCCCCTGACGATTAAAGACTCTCGCACAATTTTCAAGGTAAGTAAGGGAATTTCTTCCTCAGGTCTACCTCATAGCAATTCCCCGGAGGGAAAACGATTTTGACAAGCGCACGACTTTTTATGATATCCGCAACTTCCTTTTCAATGCGGGAGACCTCATCCTCTAACCATTGAGGATGTTTACTCAGCAACCATGACTTCCAACCGTTCGGTCTGGTGAGTTTGAACTCTGGCTTGGGTATCACCGTCTGCCAGGAAGCACCATCCGTCAATTCCAGACCAACCAAATATAAATGTGACTGAGATCCTACAGGTATGAAGCCTCTATGGGGATGTTGGTCATACAAGATGTCTGGTGGATAGCCGTACGGTTCCAGACTATTTTTGATAGGCCCTGTCCATTCAAAGATTAGCCGGGCTCCTGCTCCTCTCGCCTGTCCTTGCCAATAGGGACCTTTAGGATGATTCAAAATTTCAACGTTCAATCCAGAGTCTCCTAAAAGTGGACCAGCCTGACAACTACGAGATCTAATAATCGCCAGGGCCACTGATGGATATGTTATGTGCATCAACTTCAAAATCAAAATTTCCTCCTGATACAGCGCTTATGGCGCAACCCTCCGCCATAAGCGCAATTACCAGACTTACTTCAGTATCACGCCGTAGGCGCGGTATTCCCCAGTCTGTTTGATAAATTCATTGTAATACTCATTATCCGCAACCGAACTTGTGGACATTGTTTTAACGGCAGCGCTGACAATATCACTGGTTGCCTGATGCATATCTTTATTGAGTTTATCGTGAATATCCGCATCGTCAGACGCTTGTACCTGCTTGAGCAGATCGGTTAATTTTGTGGCCTGTTTCTGGGTTTCGCTATCTTTAAATGCCGGTTCAGGGATCTCATAATTAAACGTCAGATTGATGCTGTCTTTAGTGGCATCTTCCGGCGTGGCGGGATCCAGCTTCTGGCTGTATTCTGAGGCGATGTAGGTCAGCAGTTCCGGTTTATCAAAACATTTCGTCTTAATATTGCCTGTTGCTTTGCGATCGCGGGTGGTGATTTCTGACGGGAAAGGTTCGCCAAGGGGGTAACTGCAACGAAACATATTATGGTCAATTACCACGGCGTTGGTGCTACGAAGCGGGATCTGTAATTCATGCCCGTTGATCGTCACATCATAAAGCGTTGGTTTAAAGCTGTTGCCCTTCCCTTCTACGGCATAGACCTCGGACAGCATATAGTAGATATGATTATCCGGGTTAATAATGCCGCCGCTGTTATTCTCATACACCATAAAGCTTTGCTGCATCCCTTTGGCATTTTGCATTTTGTGCATGCCAGGCGACAGTTTCAGCGAACCGGCTTTACCGGGTTCAAGAGAGTAATCCTTATCGTCCACTTTGAAAGTGAGGGTCTGGCTGGTTGGGTTGCTGTACCAGAATTCACTTTTGGTACTCTCCGGATCCAGGCTGTCGCAGGCGGCCAGCAGTAAGACGCCTGAAGTGAGTACACTTAATTTTGCTGCAGTCTTCATTGGTTTAATTCGTCCTTTATAAAGCGTTTCCTCTGAAATCCTGCTAAATGTTACTTTTCGTTATGTCATGGTCAACATGCGGTGCAGATAACTACTAAATACTGCGGGTGAATTGCCGATGCCACAGGTGGTGGTCTGGGTTAACGGCAAAAAAAACCGGCTGCATTTCTGCAACCGGCTTTATGTTTTATCACTCAGAAACTCAGGCGTTCAGTAACTGCACACCGCACTCTTTTACGCTTGCCAGCAGAACTTTAACGTCCTCGAGGCTCACGGTCGGGTTCAGCAACGTCAGTTTCAGGCAGGTTACGCCGTCCGCTTCGGTAACGCCAACGTTCGCCGCACCGGATGCCAGCAAGGCATCGCCGATACGCTGGTTCAGCAGCGCCACAAAAGCAGTGTCGCCCTGCTCTGGACGGAAGCGGAAAAGTACGCTCGCCAGCTGAGGTTTCATCACCAGTTCCAGATGCGGCTGTTCGGTAACGAACTGCGCAACGTTCTGCGCCAGAGTCACACCGTTATCAATGATTTCGGCATACTGCTTTTTACCCAACGCTTCGAGACCCATCCACAATTTCAGGGCATCAAAACGACGTGTCGTTTGCAGAGACTTGGACACCAGGTTCGGTACACCATGCTCTTCATCGAAGTCAGAGTTCAGGTACGCCGCCTGGTAACGCATCAGCTGATAATGACGGGCATCTTTGAGCAGGAACGCGCCACAACTGATGGTCTGGAAGAATTGTTTATGGAAGTCCAGGGTTACGGAATCCACTAACTCCAGGCCATTAAGGAAATGACGGTACTTCTCGGACAGCAACAACGCGCCGCCCCAGGCTGCATCAACGTGAACCCAGATGTCCTGCTCGGCGGCCAGGGCTGCGATTTCCGCTAACGGATCGATAGCACCTGCATCGGTGGTACCGGCGGTGGCCACAATCACCATCACCTGCTCACCGTTGGCTTTCGCTTCGGCGAGTTTCGCGGACAGATCGCTTACGTCCATGCGCGAGAATTCGTCGGTTTTCACCAGCGTCACGGAACGGTAGCCCAGGCCCATCAGCGCCATGTTCTTCTGCACCGAGAAATGGGCATTTTCAGAACAGAACACTTTCAGTTTGCTGAGATCGCCGGTTAAGCCATCCTGCTGTACCGAATGACCCTGGCGGGCGAAAAATGCATCACGCGCCAGCATCAGACCCATCAGGTTGCTCTGGGTGCCGCCGCTGGTGAACACACCCGCGTCGCCAGCCGCAAAACCAACCTGCTCGCGCAGCCACTCAATCAGTTTCACTTCCATGATGGTGGCTGACGGGCTCTGGTCCCAGGAGTCCATGCTCTGGTTGGTCGCATTGATAAACACTTCGGCGGCCTGGCTTATCACCAGACTCGGGCAGTGCAAGTGCGCCACGCATTGCGGATGGTGGACGGACAAACTGTCTTTGAGGAAGTACTCAACCGCGCGCTCGATAGTGGCCTGGTTGCCCAGGCCCTCAGCGCTGAATTCTAAGTTGATACGTTCACGTAACTGCTCAACAGTTTTGCCCTGATACATTTCAGGTTGCTTCAGCCAGTCCACAACAGCTTTGGTGCTCTGGTCGATAGCTTCCTGATAGGCGGCAATACTTTGCTCAGAACCTGACAGAATCAAATTTAAATCAGACATTCGCTCGTAAACTCCGCTTAGACAGGCTTAACGCCGGCAGCCAGCATCGCGTTTTCAAATTTATCGAGGAAAATTTCCAGCTCAGCGTTGGAAATTAACAGTGATGGCAGAAGACGCAGCACGCAACCGTTACGGCCTCCGCGCTCAAGGATCAGACCTGCCTTAAAGCACTCTTTCTGCATCAGTGCAGAGAGTTCGCCGTCAGCCGGGTAGCAACCCATATGGTCCGGGGCTTCACCTGGTTTAACGATTTCGATACCGATCATCAGACCCAGGCCGCGCACGTGGCCAATTACCGGGTAACGTTTTTGCAGTTCAGCCAGTTTGCCTTTCAGCCATTCGCCCTGAACAGCGACTTTATCGGCAATGCGATCGTCTTTAAGGATCTTCAGCGTAGTCAGGCCGGTCGCCATTGCCAGCTGGTTGCCACGGAAAGTACCGGTGTGGTGACCCGGAGCCCAGGCATCGAACTGTTTTTTGATACCCAGGACGGCTAACGGCAGACCGCCGCCAACGGCTTTGGACATCACGATAATGTCTGGCTCAATACCGGCATGTTCGAAGGCGAACAGTTTGCCGGTACGGCAGAAACCAGCCTGCACTTCGTCGATGATCAGGACAATGCCATGTTCCTGAGTCACTTTACGGATACGTTGCAGCCATTCAACCGGCGCCGGGTTAACACCGCCCTCGCCCTGTACGGCTTCGAGGATCACGGCAGCAGGTTTACGCACGCCGCTTTCAACATCATTGATCAGATTGTCGAAATAGTAGGTCAGCGCTTTAACACCCGCTTCGCCACCGATACCCAGCGGGCAACGGTACTCATTCGGGTAAGGCATAAACTGGACTTCCGGCATCATGCCATTGACTGCTTCTTTCGGCGACAGGTTGCCTGTCACGGAGAGCGCGCCATGGGTCATGCCGTGGTAGCCGCCGGAGAAGCTGATCACGCCAGAACGGCCAGTCACTTTCTTGGCCAGTTTCAGGGCCGCTTCAACGGCGTCAGCGCCGGAAGGTCCGGTAAATTGCAGGCAATATTCTTTGCCCTGACCAGGCAGTAAGGAGAGCAGATAAGATGAAAACTCATCTTTCAGCGGCGTGGTCAGGTCGAGCGTATGTAACGGTAAGCCACTGGTAATGACACTTTGGATGCTTTGCAGCACATCAGGATGATTATGGCCAAGTGCCAGGGTTCCGGCACCTGCAAGGCAGTCAAGATATTGATTGTTTTCAACATCGGTGATCCACACGCCCTGCGCTTTGGCAATTGCCAGTGGCAGTTTACGCGGATAACTCCTGACATTAGATTCAAACTCTGCTTGTCTTGCTAAGAAGGTTTCATTGCTTTGCGGTAATGAATTAGCACTCAAAGAATCAATACGGACTTTATCCGTCATCATATCACTCCTACAACCTCGGGTATCATGAACGCCGGGTTGAATAAAGGTTAATAATTTACCCGTCATACTTCATTTAGGGTAAAACCAGGGTCGAAAAAACGCGGCTAATATATGTTGTTTTAGCAGCGGACTCAATATTTAATTTCTTACGGATTATTTCAGGATTTTCCCTTGAAAATCATTGCGTTACTTAACTCAAACCTGAGAGTGCGTATCAGGCGAATAATTATTTTTTTCATTGGTTTAGCGCAAAGGCTAAGGAAAACGTCGCTCCAACCGATTAAATCACTTACTATGCCCGCGCTAAATATTCCCGCACGGCGCTTTTAACAGCAGCATGTTTTGATTTTAGCCTGTTGTCGTGATGGTTTCACGACAACGTTCGCGGGCAACTAATGAGTAAAAATCCGTCCTGATAAATAAAAAGGAAACCAATAATTTAAGCCATATAATGCGCATCACACCCCATAACGTGTGACAGGCGAAACACGTTATCGACAACAGGCGTCAGTGCCTGGGTTGTCAGCAGAAATGTTCGCGGGCGGACATTTCGTAAGGTGAAGCACCCTTCCCTTATGCCGAGAATGAAAATTTTCTTGCCATCACGTGATGGCGCCCTGATATGAGATTGTTATGACTCGCATTTATCCACAAATCGTCGTTGCCAAGTTTGGCGGTACCAGTGTTGCCGACTATGACGCGATGAACCGTAGCGCCACCCTTGTTCTTGCCGACGACGCTGTCCGTCTGGTTGTTTTATCTGCCTCTGCTGGTGTGACGAATTTATTAGTAGAACTTGCCGCAGGTCTGGAAAGCCATGAGCGTCTGGATAAGATAGATACCCTGCGCGCCATCCAGTACAACATTATTTCTCACCTGAAACAGCAGGACGCTATTCGCCAGGAGATCGATCATCTGCTGGAAAACATCAGTCAACTTGCCCTGAGTGCCGCCGATGAACGATCCGCAGCGCTCAGTGACGCGCTGGTGAGCCACGGCGAATTAATGTCCACCCTGCTGTTTGTTGAAGTTCTTCGTGAACGCCATGTCGAAACCCAATGGTTCGACGCGCGCAAAGTTATTCGCACCAATAGTGAATTTGGTTGTGCAGAGCCGCAGGTAGCCAGTATTGAAGATCTGGCGGAAAAGCAGTTGCGTCCGCGTATTGAGCAGGCATTGCTTGTCACTCAGGGCTTTATTGGCAGTGATGCGAAGGGCCAGACAACGACTCTGGGTCGTGGCGGTAGTGATTACAGCGCCGCCTTATTTGGTGAAGCGCTGCACGCAACGCGTGTGGATATCTGGACAGATGTCGCCGGGATCTATACCACCGACCCCCGCATTGTCCCGCAGGCGCAGCGCATGGACAGAGTCTCATTCTCTGAAGCCAGCGAAATGGCAACCTTCGGGGCCAAGGTGCTCCATCCGGCAACGATGCTGCCCGCCATGCGCAAAGACATTCCGGTCTTCGTTGGCTCCAGCAAAAATCCGGCCGCTGGCGGAACCCTGGTCTGCCGTCACGCTGAAAACCCACCGCGTTATCGCGCGCTGGCCATTCGTCGTAAACTGACGCTGCTGAAACTGCATAGTCTGAACACCCAACCGGCCTGCGGCTTTTTGGCTGAGATGTTTGCAGTGCTGTCCCGGCACAATACGTCGCTGGATCTGGTGACCACCTCTGAAACCAGTATTGCCCTGATCCTTAACTCATCAAGCGCAACCTCTGGTGATGCCGACACGCTGACCACCTCATTGCTGACCGAGCTTTCATCACGCTGCCGCGTTGAGCTGGAAACCGGTCTGGATCTGGTCACGCTCATTGGTAATGAACTCACTCAGGTATCCGGCGTTTGTAAGGATGTGTTTACGGAACTGGATAAACACCACGTGCGGATGATTTGCCACGGCGCATCTGACCACACGCTTTGCTTCCTGCTGCCGGCAGAATCCTCAGACAGCGCGATTAAAACACTTCATCGCAGCCTGTTCGAATAAAACGGCTTCCCGGAAGCGAGCCATTCAGCGTTCGCTTCCGGTCCTGTTCCCTTCCCTTATTCAACGAGTCAGGCGGCGCTGACCACCGGTACAACCGACTGGCCCTGCGGCGATACTATCTTCGCCAGCAGCTCAGCGACATTGACGCTGTCCGTTTTCTCCGGATCTAAATAGGTCCTGGCATAGTCACTCCAGACTCCTGATTGCAGAAACAGGATAAACAGCTCCCGGTCCAGATGCTGTTCATTCACCATGCTGGTCATAATATTCAGCGCTTCAGAGAGCAATTTCCCCGGTTTGTATGGCCTGTCGATAGCGGTCAGGGCTTCGAAAACATCCGCAATCGCCAGCATTCTGACCTGTATGCTCATTTGCGAATGAGTGAGTTGATAAGGATAGCCTTTGCCATCCACACGTTCATGATGTCCACCAGCAATGGTCGGCACATTGCCCATCGTGCGTGGGAACGGCAGGTTATCAAGCATAATGATGGTCTGCATAATGTGCTCGTTGACCTTGTAACGCTCCTCATCATTCAGCGTACCGCGACGAATGGCCAGATTGTAGATTTCACCGTGGTTATACTGAAATACGGGTTTTTTAAGCTTGAAGTTGTATTTGTCGGCCTCTTTGCTGACGTCAGCGCGGTAAACAATATGCTCCTCTTTATCTGACAGCATCGGCTCCTGTACGGGCAATCTCCCCACTGGCTGGCGTTTTTTACGCGTCAGTTCGTCCTGCGAAATACCGGCGGTGTCGTCAAGCGTTCGCGTCCAGCGGTAGCGGGCTATCTGGTTAATGCGCGCCAGCGCGTCATCGGACAAAAACTCACTGCCAATATTACAGTGGGCAATAAAATAGAAATCATCATCAAGCTGACGCAACGTCTCTGCCAGCGTTTGCGCATTGTTGCCCTGCGTTTGTTGTTCGGGAGTCAGGCGTAAAAATTCGATCTCTTTTTCGCGTTTCAGCAGTTCAAAGCGCATGCGGATTTCATGGATCCGGTTGTAAATCAGCTCGAGCTTGGTGGCCTTATCCACCACGGCTTCGGGTGTGGTTATCTTACCGCAATCATGTAGCCAGCAGGCGGTGTGCAACTCATCCCACTCATTTTCCGAAAGCGTAAAGCGGGCAAAAGGCCCTTCATTGGTTTCAACGGCAGCCTGCGCCAGCATTTTTGTAATGACCGGGACGCGCTGACAATGCCCGCCGGTATAGGGACTTTTCTCATCGATAGCGCCCGCAATCAGTTTGATAAAGGCATTCATCAGTTTCTTTTGCTCCACCAGCAGGTGCTGGGCTTCAATCGCCACTGACAGCATGCCGACCAGGGAATTGATCAGCTGAATTTTTGCATTTTCATGTTTATCCGTGAGTGTGCGGGTGTTGAAAAGCAGCAGGAAACCCAAAGTATGGTCATCGTGTGTCTGCATGGGGACCGCGACATACGGCAGGGGTAAATGGGGCAAAAGGAACGCCAGTAACGGCTCAGGAATATTGTCTTTGGAGAGTACGCCGCTGATGGTCTGCCCTTGTAATATTTTCCAGAAGCTATCACTGCGTTGATTGTCGACAACCAGAGGAGACATACCTGAAAAATCAATCCCCTCTTCTCGCCACCGAAATGCCGCAGGCGTAAAGGCATTCATCTCCTGATCCGCAAGGAAGACCATGCCACCAGCCATTTCCGCGATTTCCGTGGTTTCGGTCAGTAACCCTTGCATCTGCTGGGTAAAATTGTTCTTCACGGTCAGCATGCTGCCCATTGAGATAAATTTGAGCAGCGTTTGCTTTATTTTGGCCATAGCGGTATGAAGATCGTCAATCTCTTCAATGATCGACTCTTTACCGGGGCGATCGTCAGCCTCAAAGTGCAGATTGCTGATCTCTTCCGCATCTTTGCGCAATCTGAGCAACGGATTAGATATCTTGCGCGAGAAATACCAGATAACCGGCAGGCTGAGAAGCAGCAGGAGAAAAGCGATCAGCGTGGCGCGATTGCTGATTGAACTGGCACCGGCGGTCAGATAAGCAGAAGGCGTTGCGATCGCCAGTCGATAGTCTTTCCCCATACTATGAATGTTAATCACCGCCCCATACCAGTCCTGACCATCAATGCTGAAAAGACGGCTGTTTTGGCCATCCGCCCTGGCCAGCAGCGGCTGTAATACCGGCAGGATCGCCTTTGTCCCGGCAGCCTGATTGCCCGTTTCAGGCGCAGGCTGGCTGGCAATGACTTCACCGGATTCAGACAAAATCGCCGCCTGGCTCCCGGGCGGCAAACCTTGTTGCTGTAAAAATTCAGAGAGGGATGCGAGAGAGACATCGAGTCCGATCACCGCTCGTGGATTGTCCGCCTGGCGGCTGTAGGTAAAACCGGTTTCCCCGGTCGCTCTGAAGACATAATTCGGCGAGGTAATCAGCCCCTTACCCGCACGGGCCAGCGTGAACCATTCTCTGCTTCGCGGATCGTAATTATCATAAGGCGCAATGACGGATGAAATAATGTTTTGCTGATCGTCTAAATAAAACTCTTTTTTCTGCGGCGGATTTACGTCGAATCGATAATTTTGTACCAGCCATTGCGCGTCCGCAGGACTTTTAAATAACGCCCGGCTTTGCGCGGTTAAACGACGAAGGATAAAAAAGTCTCCGTTATCCCAGGCGCTGTATACCGAGCTGGCGTAATTATTCTGCTGCAACACCATAATAAAGATACTTAACTGGGCCATGCGCTGCGGTTCTGTCGTCGCATCGCTGACCGGCATTTTCGCCAGAATACTCACTGAGCTCGCCATGGTGCGTGTCAGCGAATTCAGTTCATCGGCAATCGCTTCGCCGGTTTGCTGGTAGCGCTGATGGGTGCTGACTTCGGCCATTTTCGTCAGTTGGCTATGGCTGAAAAGAATAATGATGCTGCCAATCGAGACAATTAAGCATGTAAAAAGCACCGTTATCTGGATATGTAACGGGTAGCGATTTTTTAGATTTCTTATACGCGTTTTCATGGGGAGCTTCCCGGCAACAGACTGCGACTTTTTTAAGCATAAACGAAGCCGTTAAAAACGACAGGTGAGCAAAAAAAGACCGTTTTTCTGTGGCTTAAGTCAGGATTTACCCGATTCTGTCATGCATTAAGTCCTGCAAGTCGTCTTAACCACTGCGCTATGCCGCTGGCGTTTTTGGGCAATTATCAACCGCGCATTGACTTAACCTTGAATAAGCCGAAAATGTGCCTTCCAGGTAACAACCAGAAATACTGGAGTACCCCATTAACCGCTCGTGTCGTTTTCTCTTCCTGACGAGAATAAAAAAAACCTGCGCACTTGTGGCAGCGGCGCTGTTACTCGCCAGTTGCGCCTCTAAGCCGCCCGTTTCGCTGGTGACCCCGCTTCCACCGGTTGCGAAACACCCCATCGCGGATAAATCTCAGCAAAGTAAGGTGCCGATGCGCGGCGTCTGGCTGACGACGGTTTCCCGCCTTGACTGGCCGCCGCTCAATTCAGTGAATGGCAGCAGCCCCGCCGTGCGTATCCGCATCCAGCAGGCAGCATTGACGGATAAGCTTGATAAACTGAAAAGCCTCGGGATCAATACGATTTTTTTCCAGGTGAAACCCGACGGCACGGCACTCTGGCCATCAAAAATCCTGCCCTGGTCTGATATGCTGACCGGCACTATAGGTATGGATCCGGGTTACGATCCGCTCCAGTTTATGCTTGATGAAGCGCACAAACGGGGAATGCGGGTTCATGCCTGGTTTAACCCTTACCGGGTTTCCACCAATATCAAGCCTGCAACCGCAGCAGCACTTAACCGCACTCTGTCGCTGAACCCGGCGAGCGTCTATGTTCTGCACCCAGACTGGATCCGCACCTCCGGCGAGCGCTTTGTGCTCGACCCTGGTATTCCACAGGCCCGGGACTGGATAACCAGCATTATTGCTGAGGTGGTTTCCCGCTATCCGGTGGACGGTGTGCAGTTTGATGATTATTTCTATACCGAATCGCCAGGCTCGGCACTTAACGACAGCGGAACCTTCAGACAATATGGCCAGGGATTCGCGTCCAAAGCTGACTGGCGGCGGAACAACACCCAGCTGTTGATCGAGCAGGTATCGCGTACCGTTAAGCAACTCAATCCGAATGTTGAATTTGGCGTCAGTCCGGCTGGCGTCTGGCGTAATCGCTCACACGATCCGGCAGGCTCCGACACCCGAGGTGCGGCCGCCTATGATGAATCTTTTGCCGATACCCGTCGTTGGGTCCAGCAAGGGCTGCTCGATTATATTGCGCCGCAGATTTACTGGCCTTTTGCCCGGGATGCCGCCCGCTATGATGTGCTGGCAAACTGGTGGGCCGGGGTGGTGAAATCCACCAGCACGCGTCTGTATATTGGCGTCGCGCTATATAAAGTGGGTGAACCGTCGAGAAACGAGCCGGACTGGACGGTCAACGGCGGTGTTCCTGAGCTGAAAAAGCAGCTTGATCTGAATGATTCCAACCCACAAATCAGCGGGACTATCCTGTTCAGGGAAGGCTATCTTGACCAGCCGCAAACCAGGGATGCGGTGAGTTATATTAAAGGACGTTGGGGTAACGAAAAACAGTGAGTAAAAGTGGAAGTCGCTATCTTCGGGAAAAGAGAGAGCAACATAAAAATCGCTGGAAGCAAAGTCCGGTTATTAAATTTATGCTGAGTCTTAATTTTTGCGCCAAACTGGTGGTCGGTGTCTTCGTGTTCGGCTATTTTATTTACAGCTTTTCAATCGATAGCAATCATCCGGCGTTGCTTACAATAGCGGTGGTCTCTGTCCCTCTTTACCCCTTCGCTAAAAAAGGGGCTGACGATGCTATTCGTCATCTTACATCAGAAAATTTTGTCGAAACGATCAATGCCGGCGGAACGAGAGGATTAGGGGCGTTATATCTGATCTGCTTTATCCTGCCGCTCACTATTCCACTTGGTCTTTCTTATTTTATTTATCACTACGTAAAATATCGCTCGGCGACGCAGTCGGATAAGTGAAGCGTTATCGATTGATGTGGGCCACATAAGTCGTCATTTGAGCGTTAACCTTAATCTCCCTGGCACAACCTTGCCGGACAAGAGCACGTAAATCATTACGCGCAGTGTTATCAGAAACATGCAGACTCGCACTGATCTGTGCGGCGGTGTATTCCTTCCCAGGGGTGGAAAGCATCACATTTAATAGCGTGACCTGGCGCGGTGTTAACTTTCCCATTACCCCGGAATCATAAAGCTGGCTGTCGAGCATGGCGCTTTGGCGGGTCAACATCGCAATATGATCCAGATAATCGGTCAGCGCGCGCCCTACGACGCTGACCTGATATTCAATAAAATAGGTCAAATCCATCGCATCCGTTTCAGTAAACTGATAGCTATGGGCGTACTTTACCGGCGCGGCATGCAGCAGCCGACTGACAGAAATATATTTGAAAACGTCATAGCCTGATTTCAGCATGTACCAGTAAAAAAGCCCGCGGCTGGTGCGACCATTCCCGTCACGAAACGGATGCTCATGCGCAATCATAAAATGCAGAATGCATGCGCGGATCAGCGGATGAATATATTCACCGGGGGTGTTCAACCAGTCGCAGACACGTTCAAGTCGCTCTTCAAGATCTGCGGCCCGTGGAGGCTGGTGTACAATATTGCCGTCATAATCGGCGATAACAATATCGTCGGTATCTCTCCATTCTCCTGGACGGTATTTTGCGTCGTTAATCCCCCCCATTCCTGTCGCATGAAATCTGCGAATCAGCGCCGGGGTCAATGGCTCATTGCGCAACCCCGAAATTTCTGTCATCAGGCGGGCATTGCCGACAATCATCTGCTCATCTTCCGTTCGCGGAGTGCGTCCGGATTCCAGCATACTTCTGGCTACTAATGAGGTGGTGTTCGCGCCCTCAAGCTGAGAGCTGGTGATCGGTTCTTCAAGACTAAGGGGGTTGAGTTCAGCCCCTGCGCCGCGCAACCGCTCTTTTTGTTCTTTCAGTGCCAGAGCAGTGGCGTGTTTATCTACCGCTTCGCAGACGGCATAAATGGCACGGGGAATATTGAACCCAGCCTCCTCGCCCGACTCATTATGATAATCGATTCTCAAAATCGCCGCGTTACGCGCCAGACGGGTCATTGTCCAGGCGATATTGACGTCGTCGCCCTTTTTAACCCGATACTGAAACGCATCAAAAGGCAGATAACGTCCTTTTTCATCGGTCAGCCGGTTATATTTCAGATGACGGCTCAGGTCGCTACTGGTGATGTCGCTAAGCTGGATTAGCGTCGGTGGACTTTTAATGGTCATCAGACTATCTCAAAATAGCGTTATTTTGAGATAGCATAGCCTGATTTCTGAAGCAATCCCAATTTATGGCAGAACCAGCATTTGTTCCGTTAATGATGCATATCGCGGAGAACGAACTATTAATGGAACAGATGCGGCTAAAAAACCCGTCATGTTCCATTAATGGGTTATAATTGGAAATTAAGACTCATTAATGGAACAAAAGGTGTGTTATGGCCAAACCCTCTTCCCGCACATACTCTCGCCAGAGTCAGGATGCAGCCCGCTTGCTGGGCCTGATGATCCGCACCGCAAGGATTGAACATCAGATAACCGTTGAAGAACTGGCTGAACGTGCTGGTGTATCGCGCGGGCTTGTCTATCGGGCTGAGGACGGTGATATGGGCTGTACAATAGGCGCGGTGTTTGAGCTTGCCTCTCTTCTGGGTGTACCGCTTTTTGCACCAGACCCCACCTCGATGCCAGCCCATCTCGCGCAGGCTGAAAAAACCTTGTCACTTATGCCACGGGCAGTACATCACACAAGGAAGGTGGTAGATGATGAATTCTGATACTGGCGCTGAGCGGGCCTATGTCTGGATTTGGTTGCCATGTGCCACTGAGCCCGTTGTCGCAGGGGTGTTAAACCGCGATGGCGACCGGTTTATTTTCAACTATGGGCGAAGTTATCTGGAGCGCAAGGAGGCCATCCCCGTCTACGCGCCGGAACTACCCCTGAAACGTGGTGCAATTCAGCCCGCGCCTGGTCTTCGGCAGGCCAGTGCATTACGTGACGCCGCACCCGATGCCTGGGGGCGACGGGTCATTCTTAATCGCCTGATTGGTACCCAGGGTAAAGAGGCCGATCCCGACAAACTCGATGAGCTGACCTATCTGCTCGAGTCAGGGTCGGACAGAATTGGCGGGCTTGATTTCCAGTTGTCGGCCAGTGAATACGTTCCCCGTTCAGCGCAAAGCGCATCCCTTGAGGAACTGATGCAGGCCGCGGCAATGGTGGAAAACGGTACGCCGCTTACGCCCGAACTTGAGCAGGCACTTTTTCATGGCAGTTCCCTTGGCGGAGCCAGACCCAAAGCGATGATCCTGTCCGAGGATCGTAAGTTTATTGCGAAATTTTCATCATCAACGGATACCTACAATGTGGTGAAAGCCGAGTTTATCGCCATGACGCTGGCGGCCCGCGTTGGATTAAACGTAGCCCCGGTGCTGTATCGCCATACGGCCGGAAAAGACGTGATACTGATTGAACGCTTTGACAGAACACGAAAAGGTGAAGCCTGGACACGCAAACTGATGGTCTCCGCCCTGACGCTTTTCGGCCTTGATGAAATGATGGCGCGCTACGCCAGCTATGAAGATTTAACCGATATTGTCCGCCAGCGTTTTGACCGACCCAAAGAGACATTACGCGAGCTGTTTGGCCGCCTGGTTTTCAATATTATCTGCGGCAATACTGACGATCATGCGCGTAACCATGCAGCCTTCTGGGACGGAAAAATACTAAGCCTGACCCCAGCGTATGATATCTGCCCGCAAAGCCGTGCAGGCAATGAGGCCAGCCAGGCCATGCTGATCTCCGGTAATAACCGGATGAGTAATCTGGCGGTGTGCCTGAAGTCTGCCCGCAAATTTTTGCTGGATGAGCAGGAAGCGACTGCAATCATCGTTCACTGCATAAAAACGGTGCAAGAGCAGTGGCTTGACGTGTGCGATGAAGCCGCGGTATCTGAAGTGGACAGGAACTTATTCTGGCGACGAATGTTTTTAAATCCTTTTATATTTGAAGGCGCTCCGGACACTATCCTGCGCTTACGTTGATATGTCATAGTGAGGCGCTCAAAAATAACACTGGAATGAATACAAGGGAAAAAAATGAGTTCATCTCACACAAGCATCGCACTCGGTTATTCCGATGTTCCGCCAGGGCATGTGGCCTCGGTGGTGACCTGCCTGGAAATGCGCCAGAAACCCGAAACCTCCCCCATCCCCTTGCCTGAAGGCATCTCGCTGGAGCCTTTTGCCGGGGATGATCTTGCATCCTACCGCGCCCTGTTTCGCAAAGTCGGTGAAGACTGGCTCTGGTTCTCCCGTTTGTTTATGGAAGACCAGAAGCTACGCGACATCCTGAATAACGAGAATGTGAGCGTCTACGTCATTCGCAATAATGGCGAAGATATTGGTTTGCTGGAGCTGGATTTCAGCGAACCCGGACAGTGTGAGCTGGGATTTCTTGGCTTGATTCAGGGGACAACCGGCAAAGGGCTGGGGCGGGCAATAATGAATTACGCCATCACTCTAGCCTGGTCAAAACCCATTGAACGTTTTTGGGTACATACCTGCACTTTCGACCACCCTTCCGCACTCAGTTTTTACCTGCGTTCCGGTTTTACCCCTTACGCGTTTCAGGTTGAAATGCGCCCGGATCCTCGCCTGACCGGGCATCTGCCGCGCCATGCGGCAACGCATATCCCCCTTATTGACGTGCAGTAAATCAGCATCCCTGGCCACTGGCCGGGGATGACCGCTCCTTGCTCAGGAATTTCCACGCATTAGCACACATCACAACAGTCATTTTGAATAAACAGCGGCAATTTTAGTTATGCATTCCTGAGAGCAAAAAACAGGCGGCTGAAATATCGTTCTTTTTATTTACATCTTCGTCTTATTTGCAACATCATTATTAATAGTTCAGCCTCTGAACTATTTTAAATATAAAAAGCAATCGTAAAGAAAAGTCAGGAATAAAATGATTCAAAATGTTTCATTAGGGCACAATAACAGCCGAAAAGTGTGATCCACTTCATAAAACTCAGCCCATTCAACGTGATGGTGAAAAACACGCCCTTTTGTTCATGCATCTGCACATTGTTACAGCGCCTGCAGCCCTTTATCTTTAATACATTGCACGAGTCGTTGTTTAGAGAAAATGAACACTTTTTCAGCCAAATGGAAAATAAAAACACCGTTTCAACTCGTAATAATTTTTTAAATTTCGAATAATTTAATAACTTCGAGGTGGTTGTTTATGAGTCAAGTAAATAGTCTTGAGGGCGTAGCCTACGCAAAAAAAACAAATATCAGGTGGCATATTGTCATCATGTTATTTATTGTCACGGCGGTAAACGTAGGGGACCGTACGACGCTGGCGATTGCCGGTAAGGATATGTCTTCTGCCCTCGGCATCGACCCGGGCCAGATGGGATGGATTTTCTCCGCCTTTGCCTGGGCTTACTGTATTGCGCAGATCCCCGGCGGCTGGCTGCTGGACCGTTTTGGCTCCAAAAAAATCTATCTGTGGAGCCTGAGCCTGTGGTCCATCTTCACGTTATTACAGGGCTTTGTCGCCGTTTTTGATGGCTACGGCGCGCTGATTAGTCTGGCCGTGCTGCTGTTCTTCGTCGGCCTGGCTGAAGCCCCGTCAATGCCCGGCAACAGCCGTTTTATCGCCGCCTGGTTCCCGTCAAAAGAACGTGCAACGGCCGCGGCGATCTTTAACTCCGCTCAGTATTTCGCCACGGTTATCTTCGCCCCTATTATGGGCTGGCTGACCATGTCGATGGGCTGGGAATCGATCTTCATCTTTATGGGTGTTCTGGGCCTGCTGGTGACGCTGGTGGCGGCGAAGGTTATTCACAACCCGTTATCCCACCCGAAAGCAAACGCGGCGGAAATTGATTACATCCGTGAAGGCGGTGCGCTGGTTGATATGGATCAGCAGGGGGCGAAAAAAGCGCCCGCTAAAAAAGCCGGAGCGTTAAAACAACTGATGAGCAACCGTATGCTGCTGGGGATTTATCTCGGCCAGTACTGCATTACCGTTATCACCTATTTCTTTATTACCTGGTTCCCGCTTTACCTGGCGATGGAAAGACACCTGGATATTAAAACCGTTGGCTTTATTGCGGCAATTCCGGCGATTTGTGGTTTCCTCGGCGGCTTGTTGGGCGGCGTGTTGTCTGACCGGATCCTGAAAGCCACCAAGTCACTCTCGTTTGCCCGTAAAACCCCTATCGTCTTCGGTATGCTGATGTCGATGATGATGATCTTCTGTAACTACGTCGATTCCATCTATATGGTGGTGTTCTTTATGGCGCTGGCATTCCTGGGTAAAGGCATTGGCGCTCTGGGTTGGGCGGTAATGTCCGACGTAGCGCCGAAAGAGATGGCGGGTACCGCAGGCGGCATCTTCAACCTGTGCGGTAACATTTCCGGGATTGTCTCCCCGGTGGTGATTGGTTATATCGTCAAAGTAACCGGTCACTTTGAGTGGGCACTGGTTTATGTCTCCCTCCACGCCCTGATAGCTATCTTCAGCTACCTGGTGATTGTTGGTCCAATCAAACGTATTGAGATCAAACAGGCTTCTGCTGAATCTGCCGAAATCGCAGGTTAATCAATCGTCACACCGAAGGACAGGCGCCAGGCCTGTCCTTTTCTTTTTTATCTAGTCAGCTTTAACTACCGCCACACCCGTCTCTTCCAGCGCAGCCACCACGTTTTGATCCGTCTCTTCCTCAACCACCAGCGTGTAAGCCTGGGAAAGTGCAGCAATCATATAGGGTGAAGCGGTGTTTATTTTCTCTGCTGACGCCAGCACTATGGTCTCTGCCGCTCTGCGGGAAAATGCACGTTTGACGCAGGCTTCCTCATAATCACCGGTTGTCAGCCCTGCCTGCGGATGAATGCCGGTGACGCCCATAAAAAACAGGTCTGCCTGAATGGTGGATATCGCCTCTATAGTGGCAGCGCCGGTGGCAACGACGGAATGTTTAAACAGTTTTCCGCCGATCAGAATAACCTCAATAAGTGGATGGTCAACCAGCGCCAGCGCAATACCGGGGCTGTGTGTTACCACCGTAATCGCCAGATCGGCAGGAAGAAAACGAACCAGCTCAGTCGTGGTGGTTCCGCCATCGATCATCACCACCTGCCCCTGCGAAATCAGCCCGGCCCCCTTCTTCGCGACACGTACTTTTGATGCCAGGCTCAGGGACTGACGCTGGGCGAAGGTGGCTGTCGCACCGGATGCAGGCAGCGCCCCACCATGTACGCGTTGTAATTCCCCAGCTGCTGCCAGCTCTCGCAGGTCACGCCGGATGGTGTCTTCCGACACGTCGAACTGCAAACTGAGGGCTTTAGACAGTACCTGCCCGTCACGGGCGAGCTGTTCAAGGATCAGGTGTTGGCGCTGGCGGGTGAGCATCTTTGAGTTTTCCTGTATTTGCACGGTATGTCTTGATCATGCACGAAATCGCCGTTTAGAATGCGTATTCTAGCTATGGAGAAGATATCATGCCACACAAACGTGCAGATGTACGCATAACCGAAAGTAAGCTGTTGTCTGACAACTGGTATACGTTAAAGAAATACACTTTTGATCTGCGCCGACAGGATGGTACATGGCAGCCGCAGAACCGGGAGGTTTACGACAGAGGAAACGGTGCGGTGATCCTGCTTTATAACAGCAGCCAGCGAACGGTGATCCTCACCCGCCAGTTCCGTTTCCCGGTCTTTGTTAATGGTCACGACGGCTATCTGATTGAAGCCGCCGCCGGTTTGCTCGATAACATGGATCCGGAAAATCGTATTAAAGCCGAGGCTGAGGAAGAGACCGGCTATCGCATCGACAACGTGCAAAAGGTGTTTGAGGCCTTTATGAGCCCGGGTTCAGTAACCGAGAAGCTCTACTTCTATATCGCGGAATATCAGGCCAATGACAAGGTCAGCCAGGGCGGTGGCATTGAGGCCGAAGGGGAAGATATTGAGGTGCTGGAGCTGACGCTGGACGATGCTCTCGCGAGCATTGCCAGCGGGCGCATCGTGGATGCGAAAACCATTATGCTGCTCTACCATGTCGCGCTGAAAGGCATCGTGTAATTCCGATCGGACAAACTTATCCCGGAGCCTGACGCTCAGAGGAACGAACGCGCACGTTGAGTACCGTCGTCCTCCTCTGGCGTCACTTTTAAATAATCCTGTATCTTGCCACGGCGCCGCTAATTTACGCCCGCAGAGCAACGCTATACACTTTGCGCATCGCTCGTCTGCATAAGTTACACCATGAAAAAAACACATATTAATCTTCCCGCCGGCTACTTTGGTATGGTGCTCGGTATTATTGGGCTGGGCTTTGCCTGGCGCTATGCCGCCACTATCTGGCCGGTGACCACTTTGCCCGCCAATGTGCTGATTGTTGCGGCGATCGTAATCTGGTGCCTGTTGCTGGTCGCCTTTTTCAGCCGCCTGCTACACCATCGCGACACCATTATTGAAGAAATCACCCATCCGCTGAAAAGCAGTTTTGTCAGTCTGATCCCGGCCACCAGTATGCTGGTGGCTATTGGCCTCTCACCCTGGACTCCACTGCTGGCCCTCGGCCTTTTTTTGCTGGCCGTAACCGCGCAACTGCTCTTTTCCGCCTGGCAAACCGCCGGGTTATGGCGCGGAACCCACCCGAAAGAAGCAACCACGCCGGGGCTTTATCTGCCGACGGTGGCCAACAATTTCATTAGTGCAATGGCCTGCGGCGCAATGGGCTTTACCGACGTTGGCCTGCTGTTTTTAGGTGCGGGTATTTTCTCCTGGCTCAGCCTCGAACCGGCTATTTTAAGCCGGATGCGTAATCTGGATGAAATGACTCCGGCGGTACGCACTTCTCTTGGCATTCAGATGGCGCCGGCGTTCGTCGCCTGTAGCGCCTGGTTAAGTCTTAATGGCGGCGAGGCCGATGTCTTTGCCAAACTGCTGTTTGGCTACGGCCTGCTGCAAATGCTGTTTATGATCCGCCTGCTGCCCTGGTACAGCGTGCAGTCCTTTAATCCCTCCTTCTGGAGCTTCTCGTTCGGCGTTGCCTCGCTGGCAACTACTGCCATTAAACTTGGACACGCCACGCCCGGCGGCGCGCTCTGGTGGATGTCATTCCCACTGTTTATCGTGGCCAATCTGGTGATGGGGGTGCTGATGGTGAAGACGCTGATACTGCTGGCGAAGGGCCAGTTGATTGTTCGACAGGATGTGAAATAAACAGCGCGATATGGATGTAAAAGAGGTGACAGTGACACTGTCACCTCTTTATTTTGCGAAAAAGCGCGTCAATCAGGAATGCTGGTAACGATAGACCGACTGCGCGCTATCGGCACCGCTGTTAGCGCCTTCAGGTGTGTGAGTGGTTAATGCCCCAACGAGGCCGCCAACAAAGCGCGCCGTTTGCTCTTTTGCCGGGTTGCCGTTAAGCGCATCCTTGAGAATATTTAATTGCCGCTCTTGCTCATTCAAATTCGCGGGTTCAAAAAGCGAGCTTTGCATCACCACGCCCGCCAACTCTGCGGCCAGCGCACCGGCGGCAGCCCCCTTGCCATTACCTCCGCCAATTTCGGCGCTGACGCCAGAAACAACGGCATGGCTTAAGGTTCGTCCTGGCAGACCGAGGAATTACTGATGATGAAGGAACAGTTAATCGTCCAGCAGGGTGTAAAGAAACTCGCGGAGAATACGCAGTTATTGAAACTTGATGGGTTATCTAAAATATTAGATAATCCACATATCAACATCAGGAGGTGTATATGGCCTTAAAATTCCACGAAAGTCCGTTCCATGTGACCCATGATGCTGTTACTGCAAGCAAAATGGCCATGAAAATGGATTTATCAATCATGATAATGAGCTTAATCAAAGAGAAAGGCTGGACGCAAAAAGAAGCAGCTGAAAAACTTGGCATCAATCAGTCACGTGTTTCAGAGCTGAAAAATGCCAAAATTGAGCTTTTCACTCTCGATGCCATGTTTGACATGTTAGATACCCTTGGTTTCAGAGCAACAATGTCAATGCCTGGTCTGGATCAGGCATCCATCGCCATTACAAAAAATGAAGCAAACGCTTAACGTTATCTACAGCGTTCAGCCTCTCTGATATCAGCCATAAGCGCCTTAAGTCGTGTTTCAGCGACCAGCTTAGCTTTGCGATCAACACCGTTGGTCGTTTTCCTGAAAGAATGCAAAACGATCACCGTATCCAGATATTTAGTCACATAGATACAGCGATATGCCGGGCTTCCATTTATTTTTAGCTCGATAACGCCAATACCAATGCTATCCAGAAAATGAATCGGTAATTCAGGTGATTGTCCATACTGAATACGACGTAAGTCTTTCCCGAATTCGTCTTGCACATCAGCGGGAAGTGCCTTGTATTCCCTTTCAGCAGCATCGTTGACGAATGCGAATTTTTTCAAGATAACCCTCCCTGTCGTCATTTTTCGCGCCCTGCTCTTATTTTTTACTACCAGCATTTGAAAAAGAAGAACTTAGTAGCGGCCAATAGCCGAGACTAAGATGTCCATCAATTTTCACCAGCGCAATTTTTCCACTTTGCACTCCGGGCGGGAATACCAGTGTTAAACTCACTGTCCTTTACTGGTTAAGACCCACATTCCGGCGGCAAGGATAATGAACTCGCTTTTACGTTATACCCGCTTCGGCGAACCTGAAACTACGCTGGAACTGATCCCGCAACCGCTTGATGCGCGCCATGAATCGCACCTCAGAGTGCAGATGCTGTTATCTCCGGTAAACGCCTCGGATCTGATCCCGATAACCGGCGCTTATGGCCACCGTATTCAGCCGCCGCTGGTCGCCGGATATGAAGGTGTTGGAATAGTGACGCAGGCACCAGCGTCCTTCGCCCACCTTACTGGCACGCGCGTGCTGCCGCTGCGCGGTCATGGCACCTGGCAGCAGTTTGTCGATTGCCCGGCAGAGCTTGCAGTGCCGGTACCGGAAGATATTAGCGATGCGCTGGCGGCCCGCGCCTATATCAACCCGCTGGCCGCCACCTTAATGCTGAAACACTTCCCGCCCGAGGGTAAACGCGTACTGGTTACCGCAGCAGGCTCAGAGTGCGCGCAACTGCTTGGCCAGTGGGCGCTAAAATTCGGCGCGCGGGAGGTTATCGGGGTTTATCGTTCTGCCACACATGCCAAAAAACTGGCAGCGATGGGGATCATTCCTGTTGCGCAAAGGGATCATGAGGCTATTGCGCACTACGCGCAAAATGCCGGTGTTGTCTATGAGGCGGTCGGCGGTGAACTGGCCGATACGCTGTTAACACACCTGCCGGACAGCGCCCACTTTGTCAGCTATGGACTGCTGTCCGCCACGCCTTTCAGTATGCAAAAACGCGCAGCCACCCTGCACTGGTTCCATGTCCGCCATTATCTTGCGGCGATGGATACGGCCACATGGCAGGCGGAATTTAAGCAAATCTGGTCGCTCTTGCGCCAGACCCCGACGGGCGACGTCACCCTGTTTCCGCTGGCGCAATGGCAGGCTGCCATCGCCCATTACAGAACCGCAGGAAGAACCCGTAAGACGATGCTGTTATTTGACGTCTGAAGGCCGCCGCTAGCAGGCATTAAAATATTCCACGGTTTCGCGCACTTTGATGACCGCTTTTTTGAGTGTCTCAATATCGACAGAGCCTATTGCCAGCCGGATGGCATGGGGTGTGTGAATGGATGCACTAAAGGGCTCGGCGGTGGTCAACGAAATACAGCTGTCTCCGCGCCTGCAAATCCATCGCGCTTATTCACTAATGCCTGAGGCAAAGGATCAGTCCAGCGCCTGGCCAATCATTATGCGATGGCCGTCCGGGGTGGCAATCATAAATTCACGCATGCCGTGCGGCTGGTCGGTAAGAGGCGACAGAATATCTGCCCCGCGACCGGCCCATTCATCATGCAGTTCGCTGGCGTTGGTCACATGCAAATAAGCAAAGTAATTAAGTCCGGTAAACCCCCGGCTTTGCCGGGGGACTCCGAAAGGTTTGACCTTTAAGTCAGTCGCGCGAATCTG
>NZ_CBFFRJ010000062.1:0-29331 GCF_965644225.1 Phytobacter sp. V91
CCGAGGGCGGTTAAGATATCAAAAACCCGTTATCCGGTGAAACGCAGTGCCGCTCCGCTTAAGTGAACGGCATTACGGTTTCCCGGGCCTTATCATCTGCATACCGCTTAGTCGTATGCCTTAAGCGTTCTCTGGCAGAGTGCAGAGCGGACGCAATCGTCTTTGGTAAAACGCACCACCCCAACCAGGTCGTCATCCTCAAAACGCGCCAGTGCATCGCTCAAGCCGGATTTTACGCTGGCGGGCAAATCACACTGGGTAATGTCACCGTTGACGATGACCGTCACGTTCTCCCCGAGGCGAGTTAAAAACATCTTCATTTGCGCAGCAGTCACATTCTGAGCCTCGTCGAGAATGACAACTGCATTTTCAAAGGTACGTCCACGCATATAGGCGAACGGCGCGATTTCCACCTTACCAATCTCTGGTCGCAGGCAGTATTGCATAAAGGACACGCCCAGCCGTTTCACGAGGATGTCGTAAACGGGGCGGAAATAAGGCGCGAACTTCTCCGAGATATCACCGGGTAAGAAGCCAAGATCTTCATCGGCCTGCAGGACCGGTCGGGTCACAATAATCCTGTCCACGTCCTTATGAATCAGGGCTTCCGCCGCTTTCGCCGCGCTGATCCATGTTTTACCGCAACCTGCTTCACCTGTTGCGAATATCAACTGCTTACTCTCGATAGCTTTCAGGTACTGCGCCTGAGCCTCATTACGCGCAGCGATCGGTGAGTTGTCACGGCTGTCCCTTGCCATTCCGATTGCTTCTACGCCACTCATCTGCACAAGCGAAGTGACCGATTCTTCTTCACGCTGCTTGTGGCTGCGTGAATCCCGTCTCAGCACACGTTTTGCTTCACGACGAGCTTTGATCACTGCTTTTTGTCTTCCCATGGATAGCACCTTGAGTTGTTGGTTTACATCACAGGCGTCGAAGCCGACGCGATTATGCGCACAAACGTCTGAGGGTTGGCTTCCTTTTAAGCCATGGCTTGCCTTTGAAATCGACATATCAGCGCGACAGCCATCATCGTCTGTCATGTCGGAGGAAAGAGGAGGTGTTACAGTCGAAGAATATTTTGGGGTGAGGAGGTCGCTGCCGGAGTTTGCTTCTCCGTGCCGGGTGTGGCGAGAATCTTTGTCGTTACGTCCAGTACAGGACTTGACCATTCGCGATCTCCATAGTGAAGGCTTTCACTCACTGCCGGGAACTACCGCTATTGTTTAAGTACACCTAAACGCATCAAATATGCAACACAATTTTCACTTAAACATAACGAAATTTAACGTCTCCGTGATGCTTAACAGTGTCTGCTATGAATATTACAGAAAAATAACAGATACTTTCTCATACGAAAAATTGATGGTTTGATGGCAGAAAACATGTGAACGGCGGCAACAGATAAGAGAATATCCTGCCCGCATTGGGGCAGGACAGGTTTCAGGCATCAAGAAGCGATTGACCGAGATAATGCGTTGCATCCTGCACGCCAGGCAGTACAAAGAAGTATCCACCACCGATGGGTTTAATATATTCCTCTAATGCCTCGCCATTAAGACGCTGCTGAACCGTCAAAAATCCTTTCTCCAGATTGTGCTGATAGCAGACAAACAGCAGCCCCATGTCGAGTTGTCCGGAATGGGTGACCCCCAGAGAATAGCTGTAACCCCGGCGCATCATCAGGCTGGATTCGGTTTCAGCAGTGCGCGGGTTTGCCAGGCGAATATGGCTGTCGAGCGCTATCACGTCGCCATCGGGATCGCTGGCATAATCGGGTATATCATGCTCGTTCTGACGCCCCAACGGCGCGCCCGTCTGCTTATCGCGGCCAAAAATTGTCTGCTGCTCCTTGAGCGGCGTGCGATCCCAGAACTCCACATGGAACTGGATAATACGTACCGCCTGGTAGCTGCCGCCCGCCGTCCAGGCCGGTTCGTCTTGCTCCCCGGTCACCCAGACGACTTTGTCCATCAGCGCTTTGTCGCCGCTGTCGGGGTTGGCCGTACCGTCTTTAAAGCCCAGCAGATTGACCGGCGTTTCCTTACCTTTGCTGCGGGCGGCATGATCGGAGATAAAACCTTCCCGCTTCCAGCGCACGCTGAGTAAATCCGGCGTGTGTTTAATCAGGTCGCGCAAAGCATGGATAACCGTATCCTGGGTATTGGCGCAGATTTGCAGCAGCACATCCCCATGACACAGTGCGGCATCCAGTGAGTCATTAGGGAAACGCACCATTTTTTGCAGCTGTTTGGGTTTCTGTTCTGCAAGGCCAAAGCGCGCATCAAACAGCGATGCTCCGAGCGACACGGTGATGGTCAGATTATCCGGGGCGATAAACGGCCCCAGAATACCGGAATCCATCGGCGGCAGGCGCGGATTGGGGGTATCCGGCGCCGGTCCCCCTGCCGTCAGAAAAGCAATACGCGCGGTGAGCAGGCGAAAAAGACGCTCTAAATCCGCTTTGTCTGCCGCCAGCACATCAAAAGCGACCAGCATCATAGACGCCTGTTGCGGCGTCAAAATCCCTGCCTGATGCACACCGTAAAAGGGTTGTTTTTCCATGCGTTCGCCGGAGGACTGCGGGCCAGGCTCCGCAGGCCGTTGCGCCGCATGCGCCACCGGGCATCCTCCGGCAAGAGCAAGCGCGCCTCCCAGCGCGCTCATACCTTTAAGCAAACGACGCCGTGAAGGTTCACGCACGACGTAATCGTCTTTATCACTCATGGTGCTTAGTCCAGACCCAGCACGCCGCGAAGCTGCGCCAGATCTTCAGCCAGCGTAGTAACAGGACCTTTAAGCGCGTTACGGTCTGCTTCGGTCAGCTTGTCGTAAGTCTCAAAGCCCTCTTTGGTGCGATATTTCGCCAGAATGCTGTCCACTTTCGTGAAGTTGGCATCCACTTTAGCCAGCAATTCAGCATTGTTTTTCTGCAACTGCGGACGCAGCAGATCGACGATTTTCTGTGCGCCATCAACGTTGGCCTGGAAATCCCACAGATCGGTATGGCTGTAGCGGTCTTCTTCGCCGCTGATTTTGGTTGCGGCCACTTCTTCAATAAGACCAGCCGCCCCGCCCACCACTTTCGACGGTGGGAAAGCCAGTTCGCTGATGCGTTTTTGCAGATCCTGAACGTCGGCGTAAAGCTGGTCGGCATAGGTGTCCATGCCTTTTACTGAGTTATCGCCAAACAGCGCTTTCTCAAGACGGTGGAAACCGGTGAATTTAGGATCTGCCGCTTTCTGTTCGTAGTCGTCTTCGCGGGCATCAATGCTGCCGTCAAGATCGGAGAAGAGTTCAGCAATAGGCTCAATACGCTCGTAATGCTGGCGCGTGGAGGCATACAGCGATTTGGCTTTGTCGATATCGCCCGCTTTCACCGCATCGGTAAAGGCTTTGGTGCCGGTAACCAGCGCAGCGGTTTCAGCAGTGACATAAGTTTTATATTCGGTGATCGCCCCGGCCAGGCTCAGCAGCGCTTCGCCTTTTGCCGCATCCGCCGTGGCGGCGCCTTTCACCACCAGCTTCCCTTTCGGATTCGTCAGCAGGCCGCAGGTCATCTCATACTCGCCCGGTTGCAGGTTCGCCGTCAGCTTCTGGCTAAAGCCCGGGGCGATGTTTTCCCGCTCTTCCACCACCATCACCCCTTTGAGGATTTCCCACTCCAGCGCTTTCTGGCTGTGGTTAAGGATGATGAACTGAGTTTTCCCCGCGTTAACCGTCAGGTTCATCGGCTCACATTGTTTGTCCGTAACCGTGACTTTCACCTGCGGAATATCCGCCGCCTGCACACCCGCAGCACAAGCCATTAATGCAGCAATACCAACCTGTAACGCACTACGACGAAAATGAGTAGCCATGGCCTTCCCTTAAATAAGTATGTTGTAACTACACTAAATCCGGTCCAGTGGCTCAGCGCGAAACGCTGGACGACTGCACACCAGAGCGCGGCGGCAGGAAAAACAGCACCAGCGCCGGAATGAGATAGAGGAAATAAACAAAAACTTCGCTGACGCTGGGCGCTTCCTGATAACCGAAGATCCCTTCAAGCAAGGTGCCGGTTAAGGAGTGCGTGGTCAGGACATTGCTCAGATCAAAAGCGACATCCTGGTAATGGTTCCATAGCCCGGCCTCGTGGAAGGCGCGTATTGCCCCGGCAGCCAGACCTGCGGCAACCAGTAAGATAAACAGGCTGGTCCATTTGAAGAAGGCGCCGAGATTGAGCCGGATACCACCCCAGTAGAGCAGGAACCCCAGCACCACGGCGGTTGCCAGACCAAGCATCGCGCCCACCGGCGGCCAGATACCCACATCCTGCTGGAACGCCGCAAGCAGGAAAAACACCGACTCCAGACCTTCACGGGCAACGGCGAAGAAGACCATCATAATCAGCGCCCAGCTATGGTGATTGCTGCGGGCCAGTGCGTTATCCACCGCCTGTTCAAGCTGAACTTTGACGTTGCGCGAAACTTTGCGCATCCAGAACACCATCCACGTGAGGATAACCACCGCGATAACCGCCACGATCCCCTCAAACAGTTCCTGCTCTTTTTGCGGAAACTCCCCGGTGGTTTCGTTGATGATAATCCCCAGCGCCAGGCACAGCCCTGCGGCAAGAAATACCCCAATCCACATCACGCCAATCATCCGTCCACGCTGGGTACGTTTCAGATAACTGGCAATCAGACTGACGATCAGCGCCGCTTCGAGGCCTTCACGTAACATAATGAGAAATGGAACAAACATGCGAACGCCCCTGCGTCATATAAGGTCAATTATCGCAAAGAAAAGTAAATTTCTTTGATAGTGATTATCATTACGCATCGGAGAAACTCAAGCGAAAAATGAACAGAATGATAACCGGATGTAAATAAGCCGTTTGCCAGGCGGCATTCATTCCCGGCTATATGCAGAAGTGTTTGATATATTGAAAATTTTAAGCTTACAAAACTTTAACTTTCTGTTTACTGACTTTCGGCGCTGTGGCTAAATATGCGCCTCATTAACCTGTAAGCATTCTCGCTATGATTAACTTTTTACATTTTCTGTTAGCACTGGTGGTGATCCTCGCCCTGGCGTGGCTGGTCAGTTTCGACCGCCGCACGTTGCGCCTGCGTTTTATTGTGCAACTGGTGGTGATTGAACTGGCGCTGGCCTGGTTCTTTTTACATGCAGAGAGCGGCCTGACGCTGATTAAACACGTCGCGGGCTTCTTTGAAGTGCTGCTGAAATATGCCGCTGAAGGGACAAACTTCGTCTTTGGCGGAATGGGTGAAAAAGGGCTGGCCTTTATTTTCCTTGGCGTGCTCTGCCCTATTATCTTTATTTCTGCGCTGATCGGGATTTTGCAGCACTGGCGCATTCTGCCGGTATTTATCCGCCTGATTGGCACCCTGCTGTCAAAACTGAACGGTATGGGTAAGCTGGAGTCGTTCAACGCGGTAAGCTCGTTGATCCTCGGTCAGTCGGAGAACTTTATTGCCTATAAAGGCATACTGGGCGATCTCTCCTCCCGCCGCCTGTTCACCATGGCCGCCACCGCAATGTCGACGGTTTCGCTGTCTATCGTCGGCGCATATATGAGCATGCTGGATGCCAAATACGTGGTCGCTGCGCTGGTTCTGAACATGTTCAGCACCTTTATCATTCTGACCATTATTAACCCCACGCACGCCGATGCCGAAGCCGAGGTGAAGCTGGAAAAACTGCACGAGTCGCAGAGTTTCTTCGAGATGCTCGGGGAGTACATTCTGGCAGGTTTCAAGGTGGCGATGATTATTCTGGCGATGCTGATTGGCTTTATTGCCCTGATCAGCGCGCTTAATGCCCTCTTCTCCGCGCTGTTGGGGATAAGCTTCCAGCAGATCCTGGGCTACGTCTTCTACCCGCTGGCCTGGCTTATCGGTATTCCGCTGAGTGATGCGTTAAATGCCGGCAGCATTATGGCAACCAAGCTGGTGGCGAACGAATTTGTGGCAATGATTGAATTGCAGAAAGTTGCCGCCGAAATGACGCCGCGCGGACTGGGGATTCTCTCCGTCTTCCTGGTGTCGTTCGCCAACTTTGCCTCGATTGGCATTGTGGCGGGGGCAATTAAAGGGCTGAACGAGAAACAAGGCAATGTGGTTTCCCGCTTTGGCCTGCGCCTGGTATACGGCGCAACGCTGGTAAGCCTGCTCTCTGCGGCGTTTGCCGGGGTCGTACTGTAACCCATAATGACGGGTGTTAAACCCGCCAGTTAGCGACGCCAGAATAAAAAACTGGCGAACTAGTTTGCCGCTGAAGTTGCAATATTCATGCGGTATCTGACGAAATCATCCGTCACCGCCACTTTGTCGTACAGCTTACGGGCTGGATTGCCCGACCGGGTCAGCCAGTATACTTTTGCCCACCGCTTTGCAATGGCTTCATCGTGAATGTATTGCATAACGGCTTTGCCAATCCCCTGGCCACGAAGCGCCTCTTTGACAAAAAAATCCTCAAGATAACAAACAGGTGTCGTGAAATACGTGCCTTCATGCAACACGCAAAGCGCAAAGCCTGCGACCTCGCCTTCATATTCAGCAATCCGGCAAATAATCGGGGAGGAGGCATCAAGCGCCCGCTGCCATGTATGTCGGGTAACCGTTTCACCCGGCGAACCACCGCCAATGCTGGTGTAACTGTTCCACATTGCCAGCCACTCGGCATAATCGCCGTCATTCACTTCCCGCACTAACACGCCCATTTATTGCTGCTCCTCATGTCCTTTGGAGGGAGCAATATACTCCTGGCAGTTATGCGGATGAAGATGATTGCTAAAATGGCGGGCTTTACCACCCGCCATTTTCATCAGAACTGAACGCACACCTGCTGGTCAACGCGCATCACCGATTCCTGGCCAAAACGCGTTTTGTAGATCGTGCGCAGGGTTTCAATATTCGTTTCGCTCGCCACATCTTTGCCGTGGATCAGCATTAACGCTTTGCTCGCTTCCCGGGCCACTTTGCCGTCATTGCCCAGCCACTGTCCACGGGCATCAAATACGGTTAAGCCATCGCGAAAACGTGGCGTCACGTCGTTATCCACAAACTGCTGCCATTCACTACCCGTAATGTCTTTTCCCGCCGGGCGGCTCAAACCGAAATAGAGCGTGGTTTGCTGCATTTGATTATCCGCTTTGCAGGTCTGCTGCGGGGCGCTGCTTTTTTGCGATGGTGCAACGCATCCGGTGAGTGCTGCTACCAGTACCAGTGCGGTGACCCCTGTCTTGATTTTCATCAGGCTATCCTCATTGTTATTAGAACAGCGATCAGAGCCTAACTACGCTGATTTTTCAAGGGAAAATTGAAGAGCGGGCAAGGAACATGAGGTGAACGGAATGACCATCAGAGTCGCATATTCCCCCTCACCCCAACCCTCTCCCTCAATGGAGAGGGGGCCGTCCTTGCCCGATGTAGCGCGCCACATAAAACGCGAACATTTGACAATTAAATTTGGATCATCATGTGTGATCTAAATTTATATGTCATTTTAATGACCAATTTCGTTACTGCTTTTCAAGTTCAGTTAACCTTGATTCAATTTGCTCTATGCGGGTGAAGGCAACATCCAGTGCCTTAGTCACAAACGGTATCACCTGCTGATAATCCAGGGTTTTAACGTCGGCACCACCAGTAACCAGATGGTCCTGATACATTCCAAAATCAATACCAAGGCTGTCCATCAGCTCCTTGACCTGCTGAGCAATAAACCCTGCATGGTCACGCTCACGCATCTTGCTGCCATCTTTCTCAATGGGGCGCAGACGCGTTTCAAAGACAGGCTGAGCGTCCTCATCAATACCGACCTGCACTTTGTATTCTTCGTAGTAATCATCCCGGTAGTCGTATTTGTAAAATTGCGGAACCAGCCCGCGCACAAATGCCACCGCCAGATCGGCTTCCATCTCACGCTTGTCGGATTTATCCCTGCCATCAGAACGCTGCTGCATCTGGTAGTAATAGACGGTCTGTTCCGAGTTACCGAGCTGGAACTGATTATTTCCCGACAATGGGGAAACGTTCCCGATGGCCACGCAGTTTGTACCAAAATCAGTATTTGGATCTC
Organism: Phytobacter sp. V91; assembly: GCF_965644225.1. Lineage (NCBI taxonomy): Bacteria > Pseudomonadati > Pseudomonadota > Gammaproteobacteria > Enterobacterales > Enterobacteriaceae > Phytobacter > Phytobacter sp. V91. The sequence continues at coordinate 8,089 of NZ_CBFFRJ010000062.1, forward strand.
CGCCTAACACCGCATTGCCTGCCATGCGGCCCAAAAACACACTTCGGTATGCAGCCTTAAGGTTTGCCGCCACCTGATAACCCAGCGCCGTGACCCCCTCCGCTGTTACAGCACTGTTCAACGCACCATACCCTGCAAGTGTATTGTGAGAATTATCAGATCCATCGGTCAGACCTGACACGGTTCCGACCGTACAATCACCACTGGTATTTTCAGAAATTGGGCTGATAAAGGTAAATTCCGTAGGCGACACAATGGAAGCGGGAGTAACCCAAAAGGCGTCTGATGTTCTGCCTGCGATTGCACCGGATGAGAACGACATCATCACCTTGCCACCCACAACAGCCGTATGGGCTGAGGAACAGGAGACTGTAACCGTTGTACCTGTTTGCGAGTAAGTGGCGGGTTCAGAGGTTATTTTGGTGTAGAACTTGCCGTTCAAATCGGTATCAGAGCCCAGGTTATAGGCACAAAGTGAACCAATATAAACACTGAGAGAGCCTGATTTCAGCTGTACGGCGGCGCGGTCGCCAAAATGTACCGAATTATTACCGTTATAGTTATTTTTACCCGCGTTATAACCAAAGGAACAGGCTCTGTATACCGTAAAATCAACGAGGTTGACCACTTCTCCGGTAATGCCAACAGGTGCAGAACCTGACAGCGCCCCTGTTCCGTAGCATGCATTCTGATAGCCAGTGGTAATGCCTGACCCCGTATTTCTCCCCATAAACACGTTCTGATATCCGATGGTTGTGAATAGCCCAACATAGGCGCCCACCCCCACATTGCGGTTACCGTTCGTGCCCGATAACGATGAGGAATCTGGCTGCACGCGGGCGAATGCCCCCTTACCAATCGCCACCGTCTGGTACGGGATAAAGGGCGAAAACTGATGCACACCATCCCCAAGCGCCACACCACCCGATGCACCGGGAGCAGCACTGGCGCATGCATCTTCACCCATCACAATGAGCGACTGGGATGAGCCATCGGTCGGGCCGAAGTTTTTCAGGGCATTTTTACCGGCTGTGATGATGCCATTCCAGATGCGCATCGGCTCATACCAGGTATCGTATGTCGTAGCGCTGACAAGGAAACGCCCGTTCATATAGCGGTTTGCTGTTGGAACAGCATCGACAAGGTAGGTCTTACCCCGAAGGTCTACCAGCTGATTACTGACCCGGGATTCGAATAATGAAAATGCGGTTGTATCGTTAGTTGTTGCATCACCTAGAGCTCCGGCATCGCCAACAGAGGTATTCTCCTGATTTTTTTCGCGCTGAGAGCGGATATATAAATCTGAAAATATAGTTTTAACAGAAACAAATAAGTCTGATATGCCACTGTCTCCAGGTTCTTGCAAATTGAGATTCTCAAGGAACTCAGAAACATTACCGTCATTTGCAATGTCAGCACCCGGATTTGTACGCGATAAAAGAAGTTTTTTAAGCGCGGCGTGCAGTTGTGTTTGATCGAGCTTATCGGGTTCGATGCCTGCGGCAGAAAGAACAGAGAGCAGCTCGGACTGCACAATATTAAACCAGTCGGCACCCGGCCATGATGGGGGGATACCATTCCCTCCTTCAGTAAAAAACAGCGGTGCAACACTAAATTTTTCCTTAACTGGAGGCATAACTGCCACACCGGACTTGTTATCAATATGAAACATTGACGTTCCCCTTAGTAAATATATTCATAACCTGAACCGGCCAGGCGGTATTGATTCAGAACGCATTCGAGGTTGCGTTGCCGCGATGAAACCAATGGAACAAGCACGTTATCGATGTAGGTAAAGCGCCCGCCATCAACTTCGAGAACGACTATTTGCAGCAGCCAGCGATAACGCGCAGGCCACAATGGATAGGTGCAACTGCGCAGGCAGTGATGAGGAAGGATGACGTTGACCTCAATTTTGAATCCCAACTGCTCTGCAACGGCCTCAATCTGCCAGGGGGCAAGCCCACCTTTGCGATGGTGTTTCTCTGCGGCGTCACGACGTCGCGCCGAGATGGTGGACGACAACGGCAGGCATTCAGGTAAACCCAAATAATCTTCCCAGTCGGTCAGCATCTGCGTTGTCGTTTCCGGGCGCATCTCTTCCAGCAACGAATCTGCATCACCTTCCACACGACTTAAACGGGCTGCAAAGGCCCGTAAAAACTTCGTTAAATTGGCATTTAACTCGCGGGGCCACGCCTTGCCACGGGGCATAACCTGCTGGAGTGCGTGGAGCCAGTCGTCTACGTTGTGAGCCATGTGAGCACTCCAATGGTGACGAGTTCATCCGAAGGAACGGTGATATCGGCATTGACTGACAGCGTGTAGTCAGTCACCCCGGAAGATGAACCGATGGCTGTGCGTAACGCGGAGATTTGCAGGGTCTTGCCCGGTGACATTTGTTTCTGGAGCGCCAGCAGGCTGGCCTGCACCGCTGAACGAGTCGCGGTAGTGTCAGGAGTCAGCCTGATGGACATATCAACCGGGTGCAGGCTGATAATAACGGGCCAGCATTCAATGCCACCTGGCTTGCCGACATAGTTACCCGTGGCCGGGTCAGCGTGACGGAAGAGATAGTTCTCCATCGTCACCTTGTCGGCATCGGTCGGGATAATGTCGTCACGGTCATCATAGAGCCAGGCAAGACCCACCGTGCCGGTGCCATGCCAGCAGTCATAGGCCCATGCGCGGGTCACGCCCGCCAGTTCGCGGGCCCAGATAACGTAATCATGCAGCGCACCACCGACCGGGGGATTGCGCTTGCGGAACAGCAGGCGGTCGAGCAGCTCGGAAATGGGCTCGATATCAGAGCCACCCGTAATGCCTCCGGTCGCAACTGCGCCGGTGCTGCCGATACTCGCGACTGGCGACAGTAACGTCAGCGTTTCCCCTGCGGCCAGATTACCATCCACCCCGGCCTCATCGGCCTGGACGTTCGCCGTTACCTGACCACCGACAGACAGCGCATCCGCTGTCACACGGAAAACGATATTGTCAGCGCTCTGCATTTCGGTATCAGCGGGAAGGGTCGCCGTGCCGGTAAAGGTAACTGCGCCGGTGGCAAACGTTGCCTGCTTGCGAATAACGCCCTCAGTGACTGCCGTATCAATAATGGTCTGGTCATCTGATTTCGTGGTGGGAATTATCTGGTCGGCAATCCAGCTCTGATGGTCATATAAATCACGCAGCTGGCTGCTGACGGAAATATTGACCGCCTTTTCCGGGCCAACGGGCGGTAATTTCTGGATATCGAGTTCAATCGCAATATCCGCTTCACCGTCCTGAATCAGCTTGCGTAATGTCGGGGTACTAAACGGCATTGGCGGTCGCCTCCCATCGCTGGCTGATTTCAATCGTCAGGGTAGATTTGTCCGGGCGGGTCAGAACGACGGTAAACTCAATACGCTCACCGCTGGCGATGGTGGCCGTCACGGCAGCGGTACGCGCATAACCCTCGCGCAGCAGCGGCTGCATCGAGAGCGTGGCGTAATCCTCGACCCGCTGGCGCACTGACTCAGTCAGCTTCTGGCGGTCAAGCAGCCAGAGCTTTGAGCCCCAGGGTAAATCGCTGAATGTGTCACCCGGCCAGCCGCGAGGGTCATCAGAGCCGTCAGGCAGTTCGTCGTCGGCATCCGCGCGGGCATCGGTGAAAAGACAGATAAGGACTAAAGTGACAAGCCCGTCGTCAAGCGACAGGCCGTCATGTGTGAAGGTGATATCACCCTGTGATAAGCGATTGTTCCAGCTCAGTCCGATAGTCATAAGGGCTCAGTAGTGTTTTCACCGTCGCCGTCCTTATGAATATGTTCAATGAAGGATTTACCTTTCGCGTTAATATCACCACGAACAGTAACGTCCTCAGAAAATTCAGCAGGGCCAGCGATTTTTAATTGAGCCGTATTAATCTCAAATATTTCGCTGGCGGTGTAATTTACCGTTTTCCCTGTTATTTGAATTACGCCATCCGCCTTGAGAATAATTCGGGACTGGCCGTCGCCATGATAAAGACAGACGTCACCCTCATCAAGGCTGGTCGGTCGACAGCGCTTATCTTCAACGGCTATCGCCACCATACCTTCACGCCTGCCGCCGACCGCGAGAACAATCGCCTCTGAGCCCGCTGGGGGGAAAGAGGTAAATCCGTACTGCTGGAAGCGCTCGACGTCGTCGTTCGTCGCGTCTGCCAGTGTCTGCACCTGCAAGTTCTGGCGACCCAGGCTGTCGGTGACGATACGCACCACGGCGCGATCAACAATCAGGCGGATTCGACGGGCAAGCTGTTCGAACATTCTCAATTCCATGTTGCCACCATCTTTTTCTTACCTTTGGTCTTCGCCTTTGTCTCCGGGAGGTCCAGGGATTCAGGCGGCACGAGTGCCAGAACGGTGATGCGCCCGCCGTCACCTTCGGTAAACGTGACGCTCTTGATGAGCCATGTGGTATTGAGGTTCTGAATCGGATCACGGATTTCAGCAAGCCGGTTGGTCTGCCATAACGCGCCAGTGTCGCCACTCTCACGCCAGCCTGCCACCGTGATTTCGGTCGTATTGGCCTCCCCGAGCATCCTGGATTTGTACCAGTCTCCCCGGATGGATGCGCCGCCGACGGTCAGGTTATCTTCGTTAACCAGTATCTTAGGGCGATAGCGGTTAATGTCTGGGTCAGTAACAGTGGCGGCACGACCACCTACCGACTGCACGGGTTCGCTGCCCCATGTCGCACCACCAGCGCTGGCCGAACCTTTGACGATGTATTCACTGGCCCGCTCACGCCAGCTGAAACGGCCACGCGCAGCGAGGATGTTCTCACCCAGAACCAGCGCCACACTGACCCGCTGCGTCGAGGCACGGGTGATAACCAGTCGCCCCTGCGCATCCGAGGTCAGCAGAACACCACGCTGTTTCGCCAGACGCTCCAGCAGCTCGAAGCCGGTCTCACCCTGTTCAAGCACCACGCTGCCGAACGCGTCTCCCGTGTCGGTTTCATTGACAACAGTGATGCCATAGGGCAGCGCAATCTCTGCGGCCAGCGCCGCCAGCGTGACACCTTTCCACTGCCCGGATTTATGAACGACAGAGCTGTCCACAAGGTCGCCCGTTTTGTCACGTCCCATCACACGAATGCTGACGTTTTCAGCATCATAGGAGGGGATAAAATCGTCGATGTAACCTGTCAGGATCGTCTCGCTGCTGATGCTGATGGTACAGGCAAGACCCTCTTTGATGACGCGAGGTGCAGCCTCAGACCATTGTGTTGTCACCGTCAGATCAAACTCACCGGCAATGGCTTCCAGTGACCGGGTAAACGACATTTCTGTCCAGCCCTCCCACGCCTGACCCGCGACGGTCAAAGTGACACTTTCCATTATTCAATAACCTCAATCGTGGTTGACGGAAGGATGAAGGACGGATCACGCAGCCGGTTACGCAACACGATAGCGTCACGGTTTTCGCTATCACCGGTTTCACGCCAGGCGAGAAGCGTCACTGTTGAGGTTTCCTGTGGTGTAATCTGGCGAAGGTCTGGCAACTGAGCACCACGAACACGGACGTCGTTGACCACGGCAAAACGCAGATCGCGAAGCGTGCGCCACAATTCACGCTGGCCGCGTTCGACCGCACTAACCGCTGCATCGGACAACCAGCCAGAAAGACGATCACCGGCATCAAGGGCATCGGCACTGGTTTCAAACTCAGTCGTGGCGATAGATTCAGCCTGCGCGACCAGTGTCGCCAGCGTCACCAGTTGCCGGAAGTCGTCTATATTCGCCTGCATCTCATCGGTGATAGCGATGGTTGATGCCGGTACGCTGGTTGCCACACCAAAGACCCCGGCCTCGGGTGATGAGGGGGTGACCACCATGTCTGAATCACGGGTACGTGTGGCCGCGTTCTCGGCGCGGTCATTTGCCCACTGGTTGCGGAGCTGGTCATAGACCCTGAGCGCCCAGGGCGATTCGCTGACAATGTCATTCACGGTACTGGTCAGATTAAGTACCTGCCGAACCAGCTCACCGGGTTTAGCGATGATGACACCGGCAAGGTCTTTGAACCGACTGGCACGGTCTATCCAGTCATTGATGGCTGTCGGGATTGTTGGAAGGTTGGCAACCAGTGATTCCATGTCGCCGAGCCACGTGTCCACCATATCCCCGAGGCCATCGAGAGCCGCAAAGTAATCGCCGTTCTCCAGCGCGGCCTTGACCTTATCTGCTGCCGACAATGTGGTGAGACTGGTGTTCTCTCTGGATACGGGATAAAGCCGCTCGCCCGCTTCGAATACTTCAAATGCAACATATGCAACGTCTCCCTCCTCAGTCGTCAGACGATGAGTGACACGGCCAATCTGCACTTTTTGCCTGCCGTACCACGGGTGTACCAGTTCACCGGGGCCGGGTTGGTTAAGCGCATTTAAAAGGGCTTCTAATGCGCTCTGAAAATCTTTGCCAACGAGCTTGGCATTAATCTGCTGCTGACCGAGTATCGCGCCGTTATCTTCTGTCCAGCCGATCTCTTTTTTGGGATACGCTCGGGGGATAGCACGACGGCCACTGACCCCCTCGTTATCGACCAGGTAAAACGGTACGTTGCGGAATGATGCCTCGCGCAGGGACTCCCAGTTATCGGCCATCAGTTTTGCCCCACACCCGCTTTGCCAGCGGCTTCAGAGATTGTCACGCCGGGCTGGTTGGATGAGACGCTTTTCACGCGGGCATCACCTTCCACCACCACGCGAATTTCGCCGCGCAGCTGCGGCGGCACCAGCGGGTATTGAGAGAATTGTTGTGGGGACACCCACGGGCGCGGGTCAACAACCTGGGGGTCACTACTTGCCGATGTAAAGAAATCAGCAATCTGAGACCAGACGGAAGGTCCGTTAGCGCGGTCCTTAGCCCATTGCACCATCTCCGCTTTTTGCTCATCGGTCAGATTAGGAGAGGCATCAAGAAACGGGAGCGTGGCACCCATGGCGGTGGTTTTAAGAAAGGGTAATACTCGAGCGAACCAACTCCCTTGAGGCGCACCAGTTGGAATAACATCTGGCCCACCACCAAAGCCACCAACACCCATATTAACGACGTAGACCGGCATCACTCCAGAGCCGAAAACATCAGCGACACCTTTGGGGATACCTTTTGATTTACCGCCACCGAATAAATCCCAGGCTCCTTTACCGACCTGGAAAACCTTACGGGCCGCTACAATTCCGCCTGTCGCGATGGCGATATTCTTACCGACTTCAAGCCAGTTATTTACCGTCTCTTTATCCACTGAATTTAAAGCATCAGCCAGCTCCTGAACGGGCTTAGCTAATTCTCTGTTAGTGAATTTTTCCAGTGCAGTACTGAGTCGTTGAGTTGCAGATGTAAAGTCTTTCGATGCATAAGCGGCATCTTCAATAATGCTCTGACCGTCGGCCACGATACCCATATAGGTTTTCAACTTAGCCGCACCGGCTTCGCCCGTAGCACCAGCTATTAAATCCATTGAATCCTGGTTGAAACCAGCATCAGTTAATCGACCACGTTGATTTTTAATCCCACCGCGTGCAGACCTTGACGAAACCTCCTGCAATAGTTGCGGCAGTGCTCGCATAGATCCATTTTTATCAAAGACATCAATACCGTTTTGCTTAAGAGCTTTCACAACCTTCGGATTCTGGAGGTCACGAATAAAGTTCTCAACCGCGGTGGCCGCTTTATCTTTATTGGCCGTTACATCCATTGCTGATTCGGCTACAGCCATTACATCCATTGCACCTTTAACGCCCTTACCTCCGACAGCGGAGTACATAGAGAGTGACGCGGGAAGTTTTTCAGCTGCATCTTTGAGCTCAAAAGCACCTTCTTTACCCAGACGGTTCATGCCATCCAGAGCAAGCAAAGTCTGCTTTTGATCCTCAATTTTTAACTTTTTGTATTCTGCTATCAGCCCGCCAAGTGTTGCCCCCTCGGAACCGGACGCCGCCAGCGCCATACCGATATTTTCACTGTTTTTAATTGCCAGATCTAAATCACCAGAACGGGCGTTTATTTCTTCAAAAGCAGCCTGAACGTCACTGGTATCAACACCAAACTTGATCGCAACATCCTGCGTTTGTTGAAAAATCCCTGCAATTTCTTCGCGAGTTTTTCCCGCTGTAATCCCCATACGAGTCAGACGACGATCAAGCTGCGAGTAATTACGAAGCATTGCACCACCTGCAACCCCCGCAACCAGCCCCGTATAGCGATTGCCGAGTGCATCCAGCCCGCGACCGGCTGCTGCCGTCGATGCCCGGACAATGCTCATAGCTCGTTCATTGGTACGCGCGAACTCTGACATATTGGCACCGTACTGGCGGGCTTTGGCCGTCAGGTTCCCGGCCAGGTTAATCAGGATTTCAGTGGTGAGGCGGTCGGCCATGCTGCTTCCTCAGTTGCTCTGTCAGGCGAAGCAACTGCCGCAAGGGCAACTGCTGGAGGTACTGCGCATCGAAGCGCTGCGAGAGGTTGACGATAAGACTATTGACTGCCGTCGCCAGCGGCATCACGTCGCCCCCGGTTTGACGTCTCCGCGAGCATATCGTCCAGACTGCTGGCCGAACTGGAGAGCAACTCCAGGTCTTCGGGATGAAAGCTGTAAAGCTGCTTAATGGAGAGCGGGCCGGGTATTTCGCCCACCTTCAAAATCTGCCGGCGCAACAGCTCAAGCCCCATCAGCACCTCAGAGCAGTACGCCACCGCCTTACCGTTATCACCAATCACCACCCGCTCAGCGGCAAGCTGGGACTCAACCACATCGCGCGAGTCGAGTTCGCGCAGCGTGACGTCAGTGTGACGTGTTTCGTCAGACGTTCCTTTGCCTGTTACGTAACCATGTTTCAGATGGATTGTGGTCTGTGCCATGCCTTACACCTTCACCAGTTTGGTGCCAATAAAGGTGGCGCTGATGGTGCCGCCGTCTTCTTCCAGTGTGGCCGGGTTGTCGGTGGCCGCGCCGGTCATCATATAGCTCAGGCCGTTATCACCTTCGAACATGACCGTGACACCTTCCCAGCCACTGATTTCGATAACGTCCATATCCTCCGCTGCCGCGATGGTCAGTGCGATGGATGGCCCGGCCATCTTGCCGGACATTCCCCAGACTTTGCCGCCACCCATGTGGGCCGTACGTGTTTTACCACCCGGATTGAGCGTGGATTTACCTTCGGTTTTAATTTCGCGACCGTTAACGCGAATGGATGCCTGTCCTAATACCGTCATGATTTGTCCCCTTTAGAGTTTGAACTGGATAAGACCCGCCAGAACGCGCAGCTGATTGACCAGGTTCGGGTGAGCGATGAAGTTCAGGCGGTTGGCATCGTTGCTGTCGATGGTGACGTCCAGGGTGTCTTTATAATCGTCGAAGTCTTCAACCAGACCCGCTGGCACCAGCTCGGTGAGCGCAATGTCCAGCAGTTCGGCGCGGGCAATCTTCGGCGTCATCACCGGCTGACCCGGCTCCAACAAATCCAGCACGTCATCGCCTGCCAGCTTGTGACGCGGATAGCGTGTGGTGAAACGGCTTTTGATGATGTAGCGGATACGACCCAGCGTTGCCGGTGACTGCACATCGAGATAGGACGTATCGGCATCACCGTACTGGTTGACGCGGTACATGGTGATTTCGCGCTCGATACAGACGTTACTGCTGGCATCCACATAATGCGTGGCGATACCGTCATGCAGCAGCAGGTTGCGCTCAGTCATGTCCCAGCGCACACCTTTAGTCGGTGGCAGGATGCCAGTCATCACCAGAGTCTGGAGCGGTCGCGCTGGATCGTTCGCCAGATAGTACGCGGCCACACCGCCATAGGATGCAGCCCACTGCCATGATGGCTGAGGCGCAATGTTTGTCCCGATGCAGGAAATCAGCCAGTCATTACGGGTGTTACCGAACGTGCCACTGGCAGCATGGGTTCCACGGAATGCCGTCCAGAGCTGCGCTTCCATCATCTTGAGCGGCCCCCAGCGGGTCACCAGCTCGTCGCGGATAGTGTTCAGACTCTGGGTGTCGTTGTAGGGAAAGACGATATCGGTGTACCAGTCATCACCCAGCGAAGCGACAACGGCGGAAATATCCGGCGTACCAGTACCACCGGCAAAGCCGGTAATGGTCACGGCCACACCCGCAGGGGTCTGCTCACCCGTGTAATAGTTGAGACGGACGTCCATATCATTGCCGGTGACGCCTTTCCAGTTCGTGGTCAGCTCAACCGTTGCCGTGGTGGTTGCCTTAATACCGGCGACGACCTGAGTACCGGGCAGCGCATTGATTGCCGCAACAATATCAGCGGCAATGGTGGCCTCGGGAGCCGCAGCGGCCACACCAACCTGAACTGAAATGCCGTTGACCAGCAGCGCCAGCGTACCCGCTGCGGTAGCAGTACCAAGAACGACCAGCTCAGCTTTAGCCGCCGTGCCTGCGGTAAGCTCTGCCAGACCTGTCGCCCACACTTCGGTGTAGCTGTTCGCATTTCGCAGGGTTTTCAGCATTTCAGCCAGCATGGAGCCTTTGCCGAATAGAAGCTCAGCCGACCCGTTGCTGGTGATACGGTACTGCGTGAGCGCGGTCGCCGTGCCGGTCGCCAGTTGCTGGCCGATCACAATGATTTTTCGGGACTGCGCCGGGGCGCTGTCGAGTGCCTGAGAATTGTCGATCTCGATGTACACCAGCGGGACGCGGATATCATCAGGGATATTGCCTAAAGACATGTTATTTCTCCTTTACCGTGCGGGCCGGTGCAGTTGAGGTTGCCGTTTCCTCGGGAATATCGCTCACGATCACATCGCCTTCGGCTTCACGGCGATGCCACCAGGCGCTCATTGCTAATTTTTCACCGGCAGCATTCAGATAAGTGCCGTCAGCCTTGCGAACCTGGATGCCCTCACGGGCAGGTTTAATTTGTTTCATCATGGGTTTGGCTCCCGGATGTTAATGACGTCCTGAATTTCCGACGCGCCGCCGTTATGCGAGAACGTGGCACCGAGACGGAGAAAATCAGGCAGTGTGGACAGGTCAATGCTTTCATCGAGACGGAACTCCTGCTCCCACGTCACCGCCCACATCGTCAGCCCGAGGTCATTTAACCCACCGGAATAGATGTTGTCGGCACTGACAGAATGAGCAGCACGTTCAGCCCGCATACCTTTTGCCGCTTCCTTAGCGGCGATACAGCGCACCAGTTTGCCAACGAGGATCTCGCAGCGGATAACGCCAGATAATCCGGCAACCTTCAAGGCTGGCAATCCATACAGAGCGGGTGCCAGTGTCACAACGTTCAACAATACGGTCTGCTCCTTTAACCAGTTCTGCGGGCGGGCAGGCAATTTCAAGCAACGGGCGACGCATGAAAACCCGAACGCCAGTCACGCGACTACCCCGCGCGCGCAACCATGCCTGCGCCGCTTCTGCCATGCTGATGTGTTCTGCGATACGTTCGGTAATCATGGCGTTATTCCTCAGTGATTTCGGCGTGGCCGAGTTCGATCATGGCGCTGTGGATGTGACCGGTGTTCATTACTTCGTTCTTGCCACTGGCATAGATATGCGCCAGCGGCAGGATGTGAGAGAGCGAACGCAACGCACCAGGACGTTTAGCGATGGCTTTCAGGAGCTGGCGTTCGTCTTTGCCGGGTAAGTTCTTTTACGGTAGCGCGGATAGCTTCATGGTTAATTTGCGTCATAGTCTTTAATCCTGTATTTTTCGTTTGTTAAATCTGATTCAAATATCTTTTAAAGAGCGGCGGGCCAACGTCGCTTTTTTATTTCTTCGCTTTACTTACTGACTTCATCAGTGTCTGGAAAATCACCTCGTTTTCGTTCTGTTCCTCCTGTATCGCCATCGCTTTTTTCAGCGCATTGCCGTCAGTAAATACCCGCTCGACAACATGGCGCTGCGGCGGTTCAGGGGGAGCCACCTTCGGCAGCAAATCATTGACCTCAATAGCGCTCATCCGACGTTGTGCACGTGCGGCGCGTTTGGTGTGCGTCATCATCTGTTTGCGCTGACGGCTGTGTTCGCGACCTTTTTCGGTATCGCCAAAGGCTACTGCGGAGCGGCATTCCGCCATGCAGAGGAAACGCCCGTCCAGGTCATAGCAGGCAACCTCGCTGTGAAGGTTGCGGGGGTCGAAACGCACGGTAATCTTGCGCTGACGGATATTTGCCAGTGATGGATGCCAGTAACTGTTTTTGCGCCCGTACAGCGTACCGCCGGACTCGAGGAAAAACTCGCCGGTGACTTTCACGGTAACGGCTTCTGCTGGCAGCATGAGCTGGCGGATTTGCTCATCACTCAGGCGGGTAACAATCGCGTTGCTGTAGCTGCGCTCAAAGGCCTGATCAAAAGAAAACTCGCCCCGGCACATTTCGGTTTCACGCTTGGCGCGGGCGTTGTACATCGCGATCCCTTCGCTGATGGCCGTGATAAAGGTCTCCACATCGACCACCCGGTCACCGTAATTATCAGGTTTGTTTTGCGTGTTTGGCCCGGTGTATGCCCCGGCCAAAGAAGGGTGTTTGTCGATGTAGTCGCCGAGGCCACCCACACCGAACGCACGTTCAATCGGCTTTGCCTGCCCCCAGCCTTTACCACCGATAACGCTGGTCCAGTGCACCTGAATGCCCAGCATCGGCAAAATCCCCATCGGGTCATCAGGTTTGACTTTGAAGCGGTAGCGATTCGGGACACCGCCGCTCAGCCATTTATTGGCAGCGGCGCGGGTGTTATCGATGGTGACGTGTTCTGGTTTGCCAAAGGTAGCAATCGCATCCATCAGTGACAGGCGAATGCTGTCGCTGTTTTCGGACACATCAGTACGCCAGCCGATGATTTTGCGGCTGTGAACATCCTGCCAGACCCATGTTTTTGGGCGGATCACTTCGCCGTTGTACCAGCGCACAAAGACGTTGTGCTGGTAACCATTGCCATTTATCCATTCCATCGCATGCAGCTGCGCGACGGTGCGTTGCTGGCTGGGGAACATACGGGCCAGAGCGTTATCGCCCTTGCGGGTGGCGACCAGTACACGCGCATCTATCTCGCGCTCAACGCGGCGGCGAAGAGTGCGTTCGGACGGTATTTCCCAGCCATATTCCGTCGCTGCAATGACCAGAAGCTCATAGGATTTGGTGAAGCATGGTTCTTCCGGGCGCAGGTAATCCCCTAGGAAAAACTGCCAGGCGTCCTCGCTTATCGGGGCTTCGCGGCTGGTTTTGCATTTTTCACGAAGACGGCGATCAAGGAGAACTGGAGCCCATAAATCGCGGCTTCTGCTCTGAACCCGGTAATACAAATTACGTAAAGAACCCTCGCTCATCTGGAGCTTGTTAGCGGCTGTTCTCATCGCCAGTCTCAGGGAAAGACCGGAACTCACCAGCTCAGCCAGGAGCGTGACGGCTTTAGCCCGTTGTTCAGCGCGTAAGCGTTGCTCATTGGTGGCCATCTCCCAGTGTTGCCAGAGTTGTTTACGTTCGAAATTATCGGCGGTCTCTGCGTTTGCCCTGATGCGAACAGGGAGATCAATAACGCCTGTAGAGGTTTCCACCATACCTTTAGAGGACAACAATTCAGCCCTGACCTCGGGAGGCAGCACCGAAATATGATATTCAAACGCCTTACTCCCGGCGCGTTTTCTGACCAGTTCAGGGGAGTTATCAGCACATTTTTTTAAGCTGTAGCGGAGCCCCTGCAAAGTGGTAGGCAGCCCCGGAACGCCAACTAATTCGTTTACTGTCACGAACATGATCACTAATCCTTGTTGTAACGGCTCGGCCAAATTGACGAAGGTTCTACATTGAGAGCATCAGCGATGATGCGCTCCCCCTTTGGATAGGCTCTGGCGAGCGCGTTTCTCAATGTGTCAGGTTTGAGCCCCACGCTAAGCGACAGGCCGCGCATCGTCAGTCCACGCTTGTGGAGAGCGGCCACGATATCGATACGATGCCAGTCACAAGGCACTTCATTTCTTTGCATAGTTCGATTACCCTAAAAAGTTATCTGCGCGGATAATTCGCGTGGGTTATCCGTCGGGACAAGTATTGATCTACAAAAAGAAAATATCAAGTTCAAATTATCTTTCCATAGTGAATTTGTTCTATGTAGAGACAACTAATTGCTAATCAATATCTTAAGGAGAGGAAGAATGACTGGAGTAAAAGGAAACAAACTTGCTATTGAGGGGGAAGGAATAGCAAGCATTCAGGAGCGTTTGAAGCAGCTCTTTAAAGGCAGGTCGTTACGGCAGGCATCTATTGACTGGGGGTTGCCATACTCTACTTTGAATAACTATTTCTCCAAAGGAGCAACTCCTGGTCTTGATGTAGTTATTCGCATAGCTCAACTCGAAGGTGTTCCTATCAGTTGGTTGGCTTCAGGCAGAAACGATGTGATTGATTTCGGTGAAGTTAATCTTGGTACAAGCGATTCTAAGATTGGTCATACTATTGCCGAGCGTATGCCTGAGTATGGCAACTCGCTGCAAGTAGCTCTTACCGGAACCCCAGTGTGCAGCGATGCAGCACTGGCTACGACATGGGAGACGATTTTCCAATCCTTGAGCCTTAGCGAACGCTCAGCCCTCGTCAGTTCTTTCGTAAAGATTGGTGCCAAGGGTATTTTGCAGGCACTTAACCAGGTCAATGATGCAGACTCAAGCTGGATGTCTTTAAGCCACGAAGAAAAAGAACGACTGATTCGATTGAATGAGCAACTGAAAAAAGGGACATCTGAGACTGATAGCGGCGTAGGCCAACAAGACCTAGCTAGCACAGACAAGAAGGCCGGTTAAACATAGATTAGTGACGCAGACATATCTTATCTATCAATCAGATGACATGGATATTGTCTAAGGTCAAATCCAGTTTAAACGGCCTTCAAACGAATTTTATGCTTAACGAAGCAGTAAGAATTAAACGTTCAGTACGTAGTTTTAAATCTCCGTTTAATTGCTTTTAAGTGTCATGCCGTATGTTTTAATTTTATCTGTCAGAATCATTTTTCAGCCTCAGAGTGATCTAAAAAAGTTTTTCGGCGAATTTTAAAACCCGATCCTCCGCGAGCCTAGCAGCACCAAGATTTCTCCCACCTGTTCCCGTGACTTCCCGGTTGTTCCCGGTTACTTTCCATTGTTCATGATTTAACTGTCACCTTACACCCGATTTAATTGCACAGCCCAGCCTTATCACCCGTCGGCAATCAGATCCTGCGCATCTTCAGTGTCTGACTGCGGTTACTCCGCCTGCAAACGGGACGGCGGCGCAGAGTGATAGTGCGCATCCGCCTCGGCAAAACGTTTTTCCATCCCGGCAGACGGCGCTTTACCCAACAGGCTGAACACCACAATACCGATACTGCCAAACACAAAGCCTGGGATGATTTCATACAGGCCCAGCCAGGCGAACTGTTTCCAGACGATAACGGTCACCGCGCCAATCACCATTCCGGCAAGCGCCCCGTTGCGGGTCATTTTCGACCACATCACCGAGAACAGAACCACCGGACCAAACGCTGCGCCAAAGCCTGCCCAGGCATAGCTCACCAGACCCAGCACACGGTTCTCCGGATTCGCCGCCAGCGCAATAGCAATCAACGCGACCAGCAGCACCATCACACGACCGACCCATACCAGCTCAGTCTGACCCGCATTTTTGCGCAGGAAGGCTTTGTAGAAATCTTCAGTTAACGCACTGGAGCACACCAGCAGCTGGCAGCTCAGGGTCGACATCACCGCCGCCAGAATGGCCGACAGCAGGATCCCGGCAATCCACGGATTAAACAGGATCTGCGCCAGTTCAATAAATACCCGCTCTGCGTTCTGGTTAACCGCGCCCGCTTGTTCCGGGTGGTTGTTAAAGTACGCAATCCCGAAGAAGCCGACGGCAACTGCGCCGGCAAGACACAGGATCATCCAGGTCATACTGATACGACGCGCATGCACAATACTGTGGTGCGAATCAGCGGCCATAAAGCGCGCCAGAATATGCGGCTGGCCGAAATAACCCAGTCCCCAGCCCATCAGCGAAATAATGGCGACAAAGTTCAGCCCCTTGAGCATATCGACGTTTTCGATGCTCTTTTGTTTGATGACTTCCAGCGAATCCGCAAAGCCCCCCACCGAGAGGATCACAATTACCGGCGTCAGGATCAGGGCAAAAATCATCAGGCTGGCCTGCACGGTGTCGGTCCAGCTTACCGCCAGGAAGCCACCAATAAAGGTGTAGATAATGGTGGCCGCCGCACCGGCCCACAGCGCGTGCTCATAGGTCATGCCGAAGGTGCTTTCAAACAGGCGCGCACCGGCCACGATGCCGGATGCACAATAGATGGTGAAAAACAGCAGAATAACGAGGGCAGAAATAATGCGCAGCAGACGACTTTTATCTTCAAAGCGCCCGGTGAAGTAGTCCGGCAGCGTCAGGGCGTTGTTGTTGTGCTCAGTGTGAACACGTAAGCGCCCCGCCACCAGCTTCCAGTTAACCCACGCACCCAGCGTCAGGCCAATGGCAATCCAGCTTTCTGAAATCCCGGAGATAAAAATAGCCCCCGGCAACCCCATCAGCAGCCAGCCGCTCATATCGGATGCCCCGGCAGACAGCGCAGTCACCAACGGGCCCAGGCTACGGCCACCTAAAATATAATCGTCGAAGTTTTTCGTCGAACGCCATGCAAAGAACCCTATCAGGATCATGCCAAAGATATAAATGAGAAATGTCACCAGCAGAGGTGTACTAATTGCCATCAAAAAATTCTCCAGGATTATGCGTCGGCAAACGCCATATTTGCCGCTTTTATCCATCACCGGAACGGGGTGATGATGTGTTTGTTGTATGAGGCGACCGTATCCTGCCGGAAGCCTTACTTATTCACAATTGATTTAACACTGCATTTACATCAATTTCATCCCGCAATTATTGGGATTTTCTTACAGGTTGCACTTAATCACACTTTTGCAGGTTGCACCTTAAAAAAGTGTTATCTGGCGCAAACTTGTCTCTCTGATAACGTTAGAACAGCCTCCAATACAAGCAACATACAATTAACTTATAACTCTATTTTAACCTTGCAAACGAGGTCACATTTAACAAGGTTGCACAAAGTTGCAACATAGTGGATAGTCTGCTGAAAACGAACAAACAGGAGACAGGCATGGGCACCACCACCATGGGGGTTAAGCTGGATGAGGCAACGCGGGAACGCCTGAAAGCGGCAGCCGCGCAGATTGATCGCACACCACACTGGCTTATTAAGCAGGCGATTTTCAGTTATCTGGAAAAACTGGAAAACAATGAAGCGATCCCGGAATTGCCCACGACCTGGAACCCAGGCGCCGGGGATAATGACGAGCCGGGAACCCCCTTCGAGGACAATCCGCAGCCCTTCCTTGATTTTGCTGAGAATATCCTGCCGCAGTCCGTTACCCGGGCCGCGATCACCGCCGCCTGGCGTCGCCCGGAAACCGATGCCGTCCCCATGCTGCTGGAGCAGGCGCGTCTTCCCCAACCCATTGCGGAGAAGGCGCAACAACTGGCATACCATCTGGCGGAAAAACTGCGGAATCAGAAGACAGCCTCCGGCCGTGCGGGCATGGTCCAGAGCCTGTTGCAGGAGTTCTCCCTCTCCTCTCACGAAGGCGTGGCGCTGATGTGTCTCGCCGAGGCGCTGTTGCGTATTCCGGACAAAGCCACCCGTGACGCCCTGATCCGCGACAAAATCAGCAACGGCAACTGGCAGTCGCATATTGGCCGCAGCGCATCGCTGTTTGTTAACGCCGCCACCTGGGGGTTGCTATTCACCGGCAAACTGGTTTCCACCCATAATGAAACCCATCTCTCGCGCTCGCTGAACCGCATTATCGGTAAAAGCGGCGAGCCGTTGATCCGTAAAGGGGTCGACATGGCGATGCGCCTGATGGGCGAACAGTTTGTGACCGGGGAAACCATCTCTGAAGCCCTGGCCAATGCGCGCAAACTGGAAGAGACCGGGTTCCGTTACTCTTACGATATGCTGGGGGAAGCCGCTCTCACCGCCGCTGATGCCGGGGCCTATATGCTCTCTTACCAGCAGGCGATTCATGCCATTGGCAAAGCCTCTAACGGACGCGGGATCTACGAAGGTCCGGGTATTTCTATTAAGCTTTCGGCCCTGCACCCGCGCTACAATCGTGCACAGTACGATCGGATGATGGAGGAGCTTTATCCCCGTCTGAAATCCCTGACCCTGCTGGCGCGTCAGTATGATATCGGCATCAATATTGACGCCGAAGAAGCCGACCGCCTGGAAATCTCCCTCGATCTGCTGGAAAAACTGTGTTTCGAGCCGGAGCTGGCAGGCTGGAACGGGATTGGCTTTGTTATCCAGGCCTACCAGAAACGCTGTCCGTTTGTGATTGATTATCTTACCGATCTTGCCAGCCGCAGCCGTCGCCGTCTGATGATCCGTCTGGTGAAAGGCGCCTACTGGGACAGCGAGATCAAACGCGCCCAGATGGACGGGCTGGAAGGTTACCCGGTCTATACCCGCAAGGTGTACACCGACGTCTCCTACCTTGCCTGCGCGAAAAAACTGCTGGCAGTGCCCAATCTTATCTACCCGCAGTTTGCCACCCATAATGCCCATACGCTGGCCGCTATCTACCAACTGGCGGGCCAGAACTACTATCCGGGCCAGTACGAGTTCCAGTGCCTGCATGGCATGGGCGAACCGCTGTATGAACAGGTGGTGGGGAAAATCAGCGACGGTAAACTCAACCGTCCGTGCCGTATTTATGCCCCGGTCGGCACCCATGAAACCCTGCTGGCTTATCTGGTGCGCCGCCTGCTGGAAAACGGGGCCAATACTTCCTTCGTTAACCGTATTGCCGACGCCACTCTGCCGCTGGAAGAACTGGTGGCCGATCCGGTCAGCGCGGTGGAAAAAATGGCCCACCAGGAGGGCCAGCCAGGCCTGCCGCATCCCAAAATTCCACTGCCGCGCGAACTGTACGGCCAGGGGCGGGTCAACTCGGCGGGACTGGATTTAGCCAACGAGCACCGTCTGGCCTCCCTCTCCTCTTCATTACTCAACGGCGCGCTGCATAAATGGCAGGCCAGACCGCTGCTTGAAGATCCGGTTGCTGAGGGGGAGATGCAGCCCGTCATTAACCCGGCTGAGCCGAAAGATATTGTCGGTTACGTGCGTGAAGCCACCCCCGACGAAGTTGCGCTGGCGCTGGAAAATGCCCGCAATCAGGCGCCTATCTGGTTCGCCACCCCGCCCCATGAGCGAGCAGCGATCCTCGAACGCGCAGCCGTATTGATGGAAGATCAAATGCAGCTGCTGATTGGTCTGCTGGTTCGCGAAGCAGGCAAAACCTTCAGCAATGCCATTGCCGAAGTACGTGAAGCGGTCGACTTCCTGCGCTACTACGCAGGCCAGGTGCGCCACGATTTCGACAACACCACCCACCGTCCACTGGGGCCGGTAGTCTGTATCAGCCCGTGGAACTTCCCGCTGGCTATCTTTAGCGGGCAGATTGCCGCCGCCCTTGCCGCAGGCAACACGGTGCTGGCGAAACCGGCAGAACAGACGCCGCTAATTGCCGCTCAGGGTGTCGCCATCCTGCTGGAAGCGGGCGTGCCCGCAGGCGTGTTGCAATTGTTGCCGGGGCGCGGTGAAACCGTTGGCGCGCAACTGACCGCCGATGAGCGGGTGCGCGGCGTGATGTTTACCGGCTCCACCGAGGTTGCCCGTCTGTTGCAGCGCAATATTGCCACGCGCCTGGACGCGCAAGGTCGCACCACGCCGCTGGTTGCAGAAACCGGCGGCATGAACGCCATGATCGTTGACTCTTCAGCGCTGACCGAGCAGGTGGTGATTGACGTGCTGGCCTCGGCTTTCGACAGCGCCGGTCAACGCTGCTCTGCGCTGCGTATTTTGTGCCTGCAGGATGAAATCGCCGACCATACCCTCACCATGCTGCGGGGCGCGATGGGTGAATGCCGGATGGGCAACCCTGGCCGACTGACCACCGATATCGGCCCGGTCATTGACTCTGAAGCAAAAGACAATATTGAGAAACATATCGCCGCCATGCGCGCCAAAGGCCGAAGCGTCTTCCAGGCCGTGCAGGAAAACAGCATCGATGCCCGTGAATGGCATACCGGTACCTTTGTGCCGCCCACGCTGATTGAGCTTAAGAGTATTGACGAGCTGCAAAAAGAGATCTTCGGCCCGGTGCTGCATGTAGTGCGCTACAGCCGGAACAACCTCAACGCGCTGCTGGCTCAGATCAACGCCTCCGGCTACGGCTTAACCCTGGGGGTACATACCCGTATCGATGAGACCATTGCCCAGGTGACCGGCAGCGCCCACGTCGGCAACCTGTATGTAAACCGCAATATGGTCGGCGCGGTGGTTGGCGTGCAGCCTTTTGGCGGCGAAGGCCTGTCCGGCACCGGGCCAAAAGCGGGCGGCCCACTCTATCTCTATCGCCTGCTTGCCAGCCGCCCCCAGGATGCCGTGGTGCGCACCCTCGCCCGTCAGCACGCGTCCCTGACGCCGGATACGCAAGTGAAGAACGCCCTGATCCAGCCGCTGGAAGTATTAACAGCCTGGGCGGCGGACAATCCGCAGTTACAGACTCAGTGCCAGAAATTCGCCGACTGGTCACAGGCAGGCACCCAGCGTATTCTCCCGGGCCCAACCGGGGAGCGCAATACCCTGACCTTCCTGCCGCGTGAGCGGGTGTTGTGTATGGCAGATACCCGCGAAGACAGCCTGCTGCAACTGGCCGCCGCGCTGGCCTGCGGCTGTAAGGTATTGTGGCCGGAAGATGAGCTGCATCGCGAGCTGTTAAAACAGCTGCCGGATCAGCTGGCGGGATCTATTGCCCTGACGCCTGCGGATGCTCTGATGAGCGAAGCCTTCGATGCCGTTATCTACCATGGCGACTCCGATCAGTTGCGTGAACTGTGCGGCAACGTCGCGGCCCGTGAAGGGGCGATTGTCTCGGTACAGGGCTTTGCCCGTGGTGAGAGCAATATTGCGCTGGAGCGGCTGTGGATTGAACGTTCGCTGAGTGTTAACACCGCAGCAGCGGGCGGCAATGCCAGCCTGATGACCATCGGGTAACCCCTGAGATAACGCCCGGAGATAATCCGGGCGTTTGAGATTGCTGACAAATGTGCTTAAAAGTGAATAGGGTTTGTTTTTCTCCCTCTCCCTTCCAGGGAGAGGGCCGGG